>JAHEHU010000095.1 GCA_024639765.1 Eudoraea sp. | reverse complement strand
AACACAACCTCTGATTATAAGAAGGTTAATAAGGATTTAGAAGACAAGTTGGCCCGAATCCTGAAACAACTGAAACTGGATTGATGAACTATTTCAAGAAGATCCTTCGCTTTGCGATTCCATATAAGAAATACGCATTTCTCAACATTTTTTTTAATATCCTCTATGCCCTTTTTAGTGCATTGTCTTTTGCGGCGCTGATTCCCATGCTCGATGTGCTTTTTAAACAATCCGAAAAGGTATATGAAAAACCTGTGTATGAAGGTTTAGGGTCCCTAAAAGATTATTTTCAGGATTACATTAGCTACCGACTTACCTCCTATTCGGACTCTAACGAGATGCAGGCCCTGGTGCTGGTGATCGCCCTGGTACTTATCCTTTTCTTTCTTAAGAATATATTCAACTACCTGGCCATGTATTTTATTACCTTCCTGAGGAATGGCGTTCTAAAAGACATCAGGAACCGGATGTACCAAAAGATTGTGGAGCTGCCTATTTCCTTTTATTCTGAAAAGAAAAAAGGTGATGTGATAGCCAGGATCACCTCAGATGTGCTGGAAATACAACATTCCTTTCTTTCTATTCTGGAACTGATCGTAAGAGAACCTCTCACCATTTTATTTACCATAGCTGTTATGTTCTTTATCAGTGTGAAACTCACGCTCTTTGTATTCATTTTCATTCCCCTGGCGGGAATGATCATTTCAAGGATCGGTAAATCACTCAAAAAGAAATCGGACCGAGTACAGAAGGAACAGGGCGAATTCTTATCCATTGTAGAAGAAACTCTTGGTGGTCTAAGGGTCATTAAAGCATTTAATTCAGAATCACATTTTTATAAGGTCTTTAGCGCCTCCACAGAACGTTTCTTCCATTTTTCGAACAAACTGCTTAACCGTCAGAACCTGGCTTCCCCTACAGGTGAATTTCTGGGTATTGTTGTAATTGGGGTATTGCTCTGGTTTGGAGGTAAAATGGTACTTATTGATAAAACACTAGACGCCTCTTCCTTTATAGCCTATATGGGATTGGCCTATAATATTTTAACACCCGCCAAAGCCATTAGTAAAGCTTCCTATGGAGTTAAAAAAGGAAATGCCGCAGCAGAAAGGGTACTGGAGATCCTGGAAACTGAGAACCCGATCAAAGAAGTTGAGCAACCTACCAAATTAGAACAGTTTAATGTAGCCATATCCCTTGATAATATCTCATTCAAATATGAGAAAGATTGGGTGTTGGAGGGATTCTCCCTGCAGGTGCCCAAAGGAAAAACGGTGGCCCTGGTAGGCCAGTCCGGAAGCGGCAAAAGCACCATCACAAATCTTGTGACCCGTTTTTATGATGTGGATAAAGGAGAGATCCAAATAGACGGAATACCCATAAAACAACTGTCTAAAAGATCGCTAAGAAATCTGATGGGTTTGGTAACCCAGGATTCTATCCTATTTAATGATTCGGTGCGGAACAATATAGCCCTGGGTAAAGAGAATGCCACTGAGGCAGAGATCATGGAAGCGGCCAAAATTGCTAATGCCCATGAATTTATAGATCAACTACCCGAAGGGTACGACACCAATATTGGGGATAGCGGAAATAAATTAAGTGGCGGGCAAAAACAACGACTTTCCATTGCAAGAGCAGTATTGAAGAATCCTCCCATTATGATCCTTGATGAAGCCACCTCAGCACTCGATACGGAAAGCGAACGCCTGGTTCAGGATGCTCTTGAAAAGCTGATGAAGAACCGCACCTCCCTGGTCATAGCTCATAGGTTATCCACTATTCAGAATGCAGATACCATCATTGTTCTCGAAAAAGGAAAGATCATTGAACAAGGCACCCACGAGATACTATTAAAGAAGAAAGGCGTGTACCATAAATTGGTGGCCATGCAATCGTTTTCTTAATTGACATTGATCCATGGGATCTGATGAATCGATTAAATGGTTACTTTAAAAGGTGTAGAACGGTTGATTAAACCTTTTTCCTAAATACGCGTCTTACAAGTATAACAAACTGACTTTGATTGCTGAAGAAACCTTAGTTAAAGAACTAAAGCAAATAGAAACCCAGGCAAAGGCTTTTGAGGTGCTTATTACAACCTACAAAGAGCGATTGTACTGGCATATTAGGCGTATTGTGCTGGATCATGATGATGCTGACGACGTTTTGCAAAATACGTTCATAAAAGTTTACAGGAATATAGATAAGTTTAAGGGTGATAGTAAATTGTACTCCTGGATGTACAGAATAGGAACTAATGAGGCCCTCACGTTCTTGAAAACTAAATCCAGAAAACTGGGCGTAGGCAGTGATGAGCTTCTTGAACGCAAAGCAAATACACTGGAGGCAGATGTTTACTTTGAGGGAGATACCATCCAATTAAAATTACAGCAGGCTATCGCCCAATTGCCAGAAAAGCAAAAATTGGTCTTTAACATGAAATATTTTGAAGAACTAAAATATGAAGAGATCTCAGAAATATTGGAAACATCGGTAGGTGCCCTAAAAGCGTCCTACCATTTGGCCGTAAAAAAAATAGAAGGCTTCCTTGCAAATGATTAAACCATCACTCGGAAGAATTGTCAAACCTAAACAATGAAAAAGATACCTAAAAAGAATAGTTTTAAAACCCCTCCCGGATATTTTGAAGGACTCACCGAACGTATCAAGGATCGGATGCAGGAAGAAGATGCCCAAAAATTCCCCAAAGAGGATGGCTTTGCGGTTCCTGATTCCTATTTTGATGGGCTCGAAAAAGAGATCCTGGCAAATACATCACAGAAAGAAACTCCGGTCATACAATTAAGATCCGGGAAGAGGTACTTCTATGCAGTTGCCGCTATTGCTGCTATTTTTGTGCTGGTCATATCATTACCTTGGAACAGATCACAGGACATTACTTTTGACGACCTTGCTGAAGTGGATATTACCTCGTATTTTGATTCAAAGGAAATAGAATTAAGCAGTTATGAAATAGCGGAAGTGATCCCTGTAGACAATCTGACTATTGATGAATTTATTGAAACAGGAATGGATGACGAACAGATCATGGATTACCTCGAAGATACAATTGATGATTTAGATGAATTAAATATCGACTTAGATGAAGCATATCAGTAAAATACTAGTCATTGTCTTTATCTCTGCAAGCACTTTTATTAGTGCTCAGACGGGCATGGACAAAATAAAATCATTAAAGATCGCCTTTATTACAGAAAGGTTGAGCCTAACAAGTGATGAAGCCGCCGTATTCTGGCCTGTGTATAATGAACACGAAGCTGCAATTGAACAATTACGCAGACGTGAACGCATGGAGATAAGGAACAGATTACAAAACTTTCAAAACATGTCCGATCAGGAGATCCAATCTCTTATGGACGAGTTCCTCACGCTGGAAAATGAAAGGAATAACCGGAATATGGCATTTTTAAGGAAAATGAACACCATAATCTCGGCTCGTAAAACCTTTTTATTGATAAAAGCAGAGGACGACTTTAAAAAGAGGTTATTACAACAAATACAAAAACGGCGACAATAAGTAGTATTCGATAAAAAGTGTAAAAAAGGAGGCCTAAAGCCTCCTTTTGCGTTAAACCATCCCTTAAATGAACTGTCTTAGTAGTATAACCCATTAAAATAAATTGTTATGAAAAATCTTAAAGTAGTATTAGTGATCATTGCTTTTTTCGGAATGCTAAGTGCTGGTAATGCACAACGAAATGTAAAAGTATATCCAAAACATGGTACTGTTGTAACAACTATCCATACCCCACGTATAATACTCCATAAAGGAATCAATTATCACTTTGCCGCCGGAGTATGGTACAAGGCAAGGGGAAGAAAATATGTTGTTTGTGCCGCCCCCAGAGGGGTTGTGTTAAGAACCTTACCAAGAGGTCATAGAGTGGTCTATGTAAAAGGAAGAAAATATTTTGCCTATAAGGGGATTCATTATCGTAAAATAGGCAAAACATACAAAGTTGTTTATGTATAACTAGATTTGGGTTGACTTTATAAAAGGAGTCGTATGTTAGTCGCAGAAAGGGTAGGCAATGTCTGCCCTTTCTTATTTAAATTTAAGCAGTCCTATTCGGTACTTTCCGGCAGCATAAGCAGTAGAATCATCCACAAAGCGAAGGGTATAGAATGGCTCCTCGGAAAGGTTTGACCAACTAGCCCCAAAATCCTGTGAATACGTAATGCCCGTAACACCCACGGCTACCATTTCCTTTCCTCCCCCATTGGGTACAAATTGCACACAACTCTTGTAACCGGGTAGGTTACCATCTGCCAATAATTTCCAGCTTTTACCACCATCTTCGGTAAGCGCCTTGTTCGCGGTCATTGAATCTGGTTGTGTATAATCGCCTCCCATGGCTACGCCCAGTTGGTCATTGTAAAAATCGAGCGTGTATATTCCTTGTGTTGGTTCTCTATTCAATACAGGCGTAGTAAATACCTGCCAGCTATAACCTTTGTCTGGTGAATATAAGATTCTGCTCTCTGTGGTTCCTACCCAGGCATGATCACCACTAATGGCAATATTGGTGTTACTTGCAGCAAACGCCCCTTCTCCCGGTAAGGCTTCGGGCAATTGCGAACATGGTATCTTCTGCCAGGAGTTACCACCATCTCGGGTGATCAGAACAGACAAACATCCATTCATCTCATCACCAACGGCCAATCCTTCCATATCATTCCAGAAGGTCATGGAATCGTAAAAGACACCTTCTTCATCTTCGGAATATACCAAATCCATAAGTCCCTGATTCCCGGTCTTAAAGAGTAAGGCAGGCCTTCCTGCGGAAAGCATAAAAAAGTCGGATTTAGTATGCGCAATGGATCTGAATTCGGGAAAAATTGTATCAAACCTTTGTTGCTTTGCCCGTATCTGTTGACTTTTAAGATCAATGGCACCAAAAACTCCTACATTACCTGCAAAGCCAATGCTCCCTTCCATCACCTCCAACGCCCGTATACTTACTGAATCATTAAAAAGGATCCTCACATCAACACCACTATAGTTATGGGATGGTTGCTCATCCACACAGCCCCAGGCTACCAGTAAAACAAAAAGTAATAAGAAATATCGCATACCATTTAATTTACTCAAAAATAAAAGGTTTCCTCCGCAAAAGGGTACCTTTGCGGTCTAAATTTTCCGAATGCGCTTACATAGAAATTTAGTGTTTGGTGTTGTTGACGGCTTACATATGATCTTCAATGAAGGTATTTATGCTTCCAAAGCCGTAGAACAGATCCTGAAAAGAGATAAGAGATGGGGTTCAAGAGATCGTGGCTTCATTGCTGAAACCATTTATGACATTGTGCGATGGAAAAGGCTTTATGCCGAAATTGCAGAAGTTAAAGAACCCTTTAGCAGAGCTAATTTTTTTAGACTCTTTGCTGTTTGGGCGGTTCTTCGTGGAATTTCTCTCCCGGATTGGAAACAATTGGAAGATACCCCAACAAGAAGGATCAAAGGACGGTTCGATGAACTTTCTAAAATCAGAAAATTCAGGGAATCCATTCCAGACTGGCTAGATGAAACCGGTGTCAAAGCACTTGGCGAAACATTTTGGACCAAGGAACTTCATGCGTTGAATGAATTAGCTCCCGTGGTGCTTCGAACCAATACCCTAAAAACATCAACACCATTTTTAAAAAAGAGATTGCTTGATGAAGGTATAGATACTGACCTGATCAAAGGCTATCCGCATGCCCTAAAACTTAAGGAACGCGCCAATGTTTTTGTAACAGAGGCATTCAAGGAAGGGCTTTTTGAGGTTCAGGATGCTTCTTCTCAATTAGTAGCTCCATTTCTCGATGTTTCTCCCGGCTTACGAGTTGTGGATGCATGTGCAGGCGCAGGTGGTAAGTCATTGCACCTGGCTGCCTTGATGGAAAATAAAGGACAACTTATTGCCCTTGATATCTATGCAAACAAACTTCATGAATTAAAGCGAAGAGCAAAAAGAAATGGGGCCCATAATCTGGAAACCCGCCTTATAGATAGCACCAAGGTGATCAAGAAGCTACACAAAAAAGCAGACAGAGTACTCATTGATGCCCCCTGTACGGGTTTGGGAGTTCTAAAGCGTAATCCAGACACCAAATGGAAGCTGAGTTCCAATGCCTTGCAAAAGATCCTTCAAACTCAAAAAGACCTTTTACGAGATTACAGCAAGATGGTCAATGAAGGTGGTAAAATGGTATACGCAACCTGCTCTATTTTGCCTCAGGAAAATTCCGAGCAGGTATCGGCATTCCTGCAAAGTGAGGAAGGCTCTGAATTTTCGTTGGTAAAGGAACAGCACATCTTTGCACACAGCTCTGGTTATGATGGTTTTTATATGGCCTTGATGCAGAGATCCTAGGTTCGCAAGTGATCCGCAGAGAAAAAAAGTAATGAACAATCACCTTTGAAAACTGTTCATTATTCTCCATTAAAAAAACTTAGAATTAGTGTAAATTTGTGGCTTCTTAAAACCATCAATTCACCTCGCACATGATCTATTTTTTCGGGGATCCCACATCAAAAATATTTGCAGTAGAAACCCATGCCACGTTTAATGATCTGGATAAGGAAAAATTAACATGGCTATTTGGCGATCTGCCCTGCCTTTCTTCAGCGTCTATCGACGCTTTTTTTGTAGGTCCCAGAGCGGCAATGATCACTCCCTGGAGTACAAATGCCACGGAGATTACACAGAACATGGGCATTTCGGAAATTATTAGGATAGAAGAATTTAGTGCGGTAACTGAAGAGTTCAGGGCCTTTGACCCTATGCTCTCACAAAAATACAACGGCCTTACCCAGGATATCTTTACAATTGCCATGGAACCAGAATCCATATTATCTATTAAGGATATTGCAGCCTATAATAAGAAGGAGGGACTGGCCTTAAGTGAAGAAGAAATTGAGTATCTGGAGTCCTTGTCCAAGAAATTGGGCCGAGCCCTTACAGATTCAGAGGTTTTTGGATTTAGCCAGGTAAATTCGGAGCATTGCCGACATAAGATCTTTAATGGTGTTTTTGTTATAAATGGGAAAGAAAAACCGTCTTCTCTGTTCAAGTTGATCAGAAAAACTTCGGAAATAAACCCAAATACGATCGTTTCAGCCTATAAGGATAATGTTGCTTTTGTAAAAGGTCCGAAGGTTACACAATTTGCCCCTGCCTCCCCTGACAAACCTGATTTCTACAAGGAAACATCTTTTGATTCTGTCCTTTCGCTAAAAGCCGAAACTCATAATTTTCCAACAACTGTAGAGCCTTTCAACGGTGCAGCCACGGGTTCGGGAGGTGAGATACGTGACAGGCTTGCTGGAGGTAAAGGCTCTTTACCACTTGCGGGAACCGCCGTTTACATGACCTCGTATTCCAGACTGGAGGAAGGAAGAAACTGGGAAAATGGGGTTGAAGCCAGGCCCTGGCTATATCAGACTCCAATGGATATACTAATTAAAGCATCTAATGGGGCTTCCGATTTTGGAAACAAATTTGGCCAACCCTTAATTGCAGGTTCGGTACTAACTTTTGAGCATAAGGAACATCAAAGAGTACTGGGATATGATAAGGTGATCATGATGGCCGGGGGTATTGGGTATGGCAAAGCATCACAGGCCTTAAAGGATACCCCCAGAAAAGGAGATAAAATCATAATTCTTGGAGGTGATAATTACCGCATAGGAATGGGTGGTGCAGCTGTGTCTAGTGCAGATACAGGGGAGTTTAGTTCGGCCATTGAACTCAATGCGGTGCAACGATCTAACCCGGAAATGCAAAAGAGGGCAGCCAATGCTATTCGCGGGTTGGTAGAAAATGAAACCAATCCCGTGGTATCTATTCATGATCACGGAGCAGGCGGACACCTCAACTGCCTGTCTGAACTTGTAGAAGAAACCGGGGGTGCCATCGATATGGACCAGCTCCCTATTGGCGACCCTACCTTATCTGCCAAAGAGATCATTGGGAATGAATCACAGGAACGCATGGGACTTGTGATCAGTGCTGAAGACAGTGACTTCCTTGCCAGGATCGCAGCAAGGGAAAGAGCACCCATGTATGAAGTGGGTATTGCCACAGGAGACCATCGTTTTTCCTTTAGGTCTTCAAAAAGGAATGAAAAGCCTATGGATCTGGAACTGGCAGACATGTTTGGCAGTTCTCCAAAGACCATTATGACAGACGTATTGGTACAAAGAGACTACCAGGACCCGGAGTATAACCTGGATCACTTAAAAGAATATTTGGAAAGCGTCTTGCAATTAGAAGCGGTTGGTTGTAAGGATTGGCTTACCAATAAAGTAGACCGCTGTGTGGGTGGTAAGGTAGCAAAACAGCAATGTGCTGGTCCGCTGCAACTTCCGCTCAACAATGTTGGGGTAATGGCCATGGATTTTAAAGGAAAAGAAGGGATTGCCACTTCCCTGGGGCATTCACCGGTCTCGGGGCTGATAGACCCGAAAGCAGGCAGCCTCAACAGTATTGCAGAAGCATTGACCAATATAGTTTGGGCGCCATTGGAAAATGGACTTACCTCTGTTTCCTTATCAGCGAACTGGATGTGGCCCTGTAGAAATCCAGGGGAGGATGCGAGGCTCTATGAGGCCGTTACCGCTGTGTCAGATTTTGCAATAGACCTGGGTATAAATGTACCTACCGGGAAAGATTCACTTTCAATGAAACAGAAATACCAGGACCAGGATGTTCTGTCTCCAGGCACTGTTATTATCTCTGCGGCAGCTCATTGTAGTGATATTACCAAAGTGGTAGAACCTGTATTCCAAAGAGAAGGAGGCCCGGTGTATTACATAAATCTGTCCAAAGATCAATATGCCATTGGGGGTTCATCATTTGCACAAGTTCTCAACAAGGTGGGCCAAAAGGCTCCTTCAATTACAGATGCCCCTTATTTTAAGAATGTTTTTAATGTATTACAGGAACTTATAAAGAATGAGCAAATAATAGCCGGACACGATATTGCTTCTGGCGGACTCATCACCACATTGCTAGAAATGTGTTTCGCTGATAACAATCTCGGAGCGACAATAGATCTGGGTCCTTTAGGGGAATCGGATACCATAAAGCTCCTTTTTGCTGAAAATTCGGGGATTGTTCTTCAGGCAAAGGATACAAGCATTGAAAATGTATTGTCAAAGGCCGGCATCATGTTCCATAAGATAGGTTCTGTCAACGCGCATCCCCAGTTGATTCTTTCCAATGGGAAGGATGAGGTTACATTAGATGTATATGCCCAAAGGGATATCTGGTTCAAAACATCCTATTTGTTAGATAGCAAGCAAACCGCTCAGGATCTTGCGAAACAAAGGTATCAGAATTACAAGCATCAACCCCTGGTATACCGTTTTCCTAAACATTTCAATGGAAAGTTGCCAAAAACAATTGGTACAAGACCCAAAGCAGCCATCTTGCGCGAAAAAGGGAGTAATTCTGAGCGTGAAATGGCCAATGCCATGTTCCTTGCTGGTTTTGATGTAAAAGATGTGCATATGACAGATCTTATTTCCGGAAGGGAGACCCTTGAGGAGATCAGTTTTATAGGTGCTGTAGGCGGGTTTTCGAACTCAGATGTTCTCGGTAGTGCCAAAGGATGGGCAGGAGCATTTAAATACAATGAAAAAGCCCGTACGGCACTCAAAAATTTCTTTGCCAGGCAAGATACCTTGTCTGTTGGCATTTGTAACGGATGTCAGTTATTTATGGAGTTGGACCTCATTAATCCGGAACATGAGATACATGGTAAAATGACCTACAACGATTCTCATAAACACGAGAGTAATTTTACCTCGGTGCGTGTTGAAAAAAATAATTCTGTGATGTTATCAACGCTCGAAGGAACTACGCTGGGGGTTTGGATATCTCATGGCGAAGGAAAGTTCTCTTTACCCTACCCGGCAGATCGTTATGGGATCGTAGCGACCTATGGGTACGATCAATATCCTGCAAATCCTAATGGCAGTGATTATAATGTAGCTATGCTCTGCGACAAGACAGGCAGGCATCTTGTTACCATGCCACATATTGAGCGAAGCATTTTTCCTTGGAATTGGGCCCATTATCCCTCCGGAGAGGACGAAGTCTCCCCCTGGTTAGAAGCGTTTAT
>JAHEHU010000094.1 GCA_024639765.1 Eudoraea sp. | reverse complement strand
CAGCCGCACCAATATCACCAGCCGCAATAGATTCTACTGCATTCTGCTTATTGGAGTGCATCTGGTATATTCTTGAAATTCTTTCCTTGTTCCCCGAGCGATTATTAAGAACATAAGATCCTGCATTTAAATTGCCCGAATATGCTCTGAAAAAAGCCAAACGGCCAACAAACGGGTCTGTAGCAATTTTAAATGCCAAAGCCGAAAAAGGCTCTTTTATATCAGGTTTTCTCAAAACTTTTTTTCCCGTATTCGGATCTATTCCGGTAATTCCTTCTTTATCCATTGGTGAAGGTAGATAACGACATACGGCATCCAGTAAAAACTGTACTCCTTTATTTTTAAAGGAAGAGCCACATATCATTGGAATAATACTCATATCCATTACTGCCGCTCTCAGAGCCGCATGAACTTCTTCTTCCGTAATAGAGTCTTCATCTTCAAAGAACTTCTCCATTAGAGTTTCATCGTATTCCGCAACAGCTTCAATTAAGGCAGCACGATATTCGTGCACTTCCTCCTTCATTTCCTCTGGAATATCAATGATATCAAAAGTAGAACCCATATCTTCTTCATGCCAAACTATGGCACGGTTTTTTACAAGGTCTACAATACCTTTAAAATCTGCCTCTTCACCAATTGGCAGTACAATGGGGACTGCATTGGATTTCAACATATCCTTTACCTGGTTACAAACCATCAGAAAGTTAGATCCCTGTCTGTCCATTTTATTTACAAAGCCCATGCGAGGAACTTTGTAGTTATCAGCCAATCTCCAGTTAGTTTCAGACTGTGGTTCAACACCATCAACTGCACTGAAAAGAAAAACCAAACCATCCAATACCCTGAGTGACCGATTTACCTCAACGGTAAAATCTACGTGTCCGGGGGTATCTATAATATTAAAATGATAGGGTTTAGATTCAGGAATTAATTGTCCGTTCTTGGTTGGGAAATCCCAGGTACAGGTTGTAGCAGCTGAGGTAATGGTAATACCACGCTCCTGCTCCTGTGCCATCCAATCCATAGTAGCCGCACCATCATGAACTTCACCTATTTTATGACTTACACCTGTATAGAATAAAATACGTTCAGTAGTTGTGGTTTTACCCGCATCAATATGTGCAGCAATACCAATATTTCTCGTATATTTTAAATCTCTTGCCATTTTTTCTTAAAATCTAAAGTGGGAAAATGCCTTATTGGCTTCCGCCATTTTATGAGTATCCACTCTTCTTTTAACCGCAGCACCTTCTTCTTTAGAAGCTGCCAATATTTCCCCGGCCAATTTTTGAGCCATGGATTTTTCATTACGCTTTCGTGCAAAGCTTATAAGCCATTTCATAGAAGTTGAAATTTTTCTATCTGGTCTTATTTGCATTGGGATCTGAAAAGTTGCACCACCTACCCTTCTGCTTCTTACCTCAACATGTGGCATTACATTGGAAAGTGCTTCTTTCCATAATTCCAAAGCAGATTTCTCTTCATCAGTCTTCTTTTCTTCTACAATGTCAATAGCATCGTAGAATACTTTAAAAGCAACTGATTTCTTTCCATCCCACATTAACATATTCACAAAACGTGTTACCAACTGGTCATTAAACCTTGGATCTGGTAATAGTGGTCTTTTTTTCGCCTGTCTTTTTCTCATCTCTTCTTTTTACAAGTTTAGATTACTTCTTAGGGCGTTTTGCTCCGTATTTAGATCTTCTTTGGGTCCTTCCAGCAACTCCTGCTGTATCTAAAGCCCCTCGGACAATATGATATCTAACTCCTGGCAAATCTTTCACCCTTCCGCCTCTAACCAATACTATCGAGTGCTCCTGGAGATTGTGACCCTCGCCGGGAATGTAAGCGTTTACCTCCTTACCATTGGTTAACCTTACCCTTGCAACCTTACGCATTGCAGAATTTGGTTTCTTAGGTGTCGTGGTATAAACCCGCGTACAAACCCCTCTTCGCTGGGGGCACGAATCCAAAGCAGCCGATTTACTCTTCTTGGTAATTGTGGCCCTTCCTTTTCGTACTAATTGTGAAATTGTTGGCATACTAATATATATGTATAAATACTACCCTCATTTAAGGGCTGGCAAATGTAGTAATTATTCATTATAATTCAAATGCTATTCCTTAATTTTCTCTTATTTTTTTTCTACCCTTATTATTGGATACCAATAATTTAGAAATGAAGCCTTATTAAGTATTAATTAATCCTTTCAGTATACCTTAATATATGCTCTCTAAAAATTTAATTTCAATCCAGGGTAATATTGTCATATTCATAATATTTTTCTTAAGAAGTCTAATGATTAATATTTTATTAAGAATTAATAAATTTATTAATCAACTATTTAACATATTTTATAATATTATTTTTAACAATAGTCTGTTAAATTGTTTTTTTCTTGTCTTTGTTCTTAAAGTTTTATTAAAATATGTTTGGTTTATTAACATGAAATTTAGATTTTCGTGGTTAGCTAATTCAAATAATTGAAAAATGAGAACAAATTTAAATGGAATCTTGACGCTACTTCTGGCGTTTGTTGTGCATTTATCATTTGCGCAAGACAAGACGATTTCAGGTACGGTCACTGATTTTGAAGGTTTACCGTTGCCTGGTGTAAACATCCTTGTTGAAGGTACAACAACAGGTACCCAGACCGATTTCGATGGTAATTACGCAATCAGTGCCAGTGAAGGTCAGGCGCTGGTCTTTACTTACATTGGTCAAAGAGATGTACGAATTGTCGTTGGTGCAGGTAATACCATAAATGTACAGATGGAAGAAGACGCCCAGGCTCTCGAGGAGGTTGTAGTAACTGCACAAGGTATTGAAAGAGAAGAGAGATCTTTAGGTTATGCGGTATCAAGTGTAGATGAAGGGCAAATCGAATCAAGACCTGAAGCAGATATAGGTCGGGTACTTCAAGGAAAAGTAGCCGGGGTTAATATCACCGCAAGCAACGGTCTTTCTGGTTCTGGTACCAATATCATAATTCGGGGTTATTCTTCTGTTACACAGTCTAACCAGCCACTTTTTGTTGTGGATGGGGTGCCAATTGATTCAGGTACCAATAACCAGGGATCTATACTGGATGGTAATACTGCTTCCAGTAGATTTTTGGATTTAGATCCAAACACCATTAAAGAAGTAAACGTACTTAAAGGTTTAAGTGCAACGGTTCTTTATGGTAACAGAGGTAGAAACGGGGTAATCCTTATTACTACCAAAAGTTCCACTACGGGAGATGCTCCTAGTAAAACGGAAGTTACTGTAAGTACTTCTGTGTTTCAATCAGATGCGATCCTTCCGAAGTATCAGGATAACTACGGTGGTGGTTTCCACCAGGGATTTGGATTCTTCTTTAGTAACTGGGGACCAAGATTCGACAGAACGGATGATGATGCTGTTTCTCTTGCAGGTCAATGGTTAGGAAATCCATCTGGATTTGCACAATTAAGTTCTCCTTTGAATTTTTTAGCCGATCAATCTTTAGTTGCTGGTTACGAAGACATAGCGGCTCAGCCATATCCATATAAACCTTATAACGGAGTTGAAGATTTTTTTAGAACAGGATTTGTAACCACTACCTCTATTAACCTAAGAGGTGGGAATGACAAAGCTAGTTATAACTTTAACTACGGTCATACGGATGACAGAGGTATTACTCCTGGAAACAGAGTATTAAGAAATAACTTTTCCATAGGTGGTAATGCCAGGCTAACTAATAAATTTACTATCCAGGGTTCATTCCAGTTTATTAAAACCGACTTTAACTCGCCTCCAGTAGCACCTTCTTTGGGTAGTGGATCAGCCTTTAACGGTGGTTCCGTCTTCGGGGATGTTTTATATACACCACGTAGTGTAGATTTAACCGGACTTCCTTTCCAGGCAGTTGATGGTAGAAGTATGTATTACCGTTCTGGTAATGATATCCAAAACCCTTATTGGACGGTTGCCAATGTGAAAACCAGCCAGGACACGGATCGTTTTATAGGAAATAGTTCCATCTCTTACGAAATAAATGATTGGATGAACTTGTCTTACAGACTTGGTTTAGATACCTATACTGAGCTTAACTCTTATGGACAGAACAAAGGTGGAGTTGATGGACAGCCCTTAGGACTTTTAAGAACTCGCTCGGTAAGAAATACTATTTGGAATCACGATTTAATCTTGTCAGCAGATAGAGACCTATCGGATAACTTAAACTTTAAAGCTATATTTGGAATTAATGCCCGAAGAGATACTTTTAAATCTGATGGTATTGAAAGTCAAGGACAATTAGTATTTGGAGTATTAGAACACTTTAATTTTACAACTCCTTCTCCTAAAAACTCTTTTGTTAGAACTGGGAATGATAACCTGGCACAAACTTTCGAAGAGAATTTAATGGGAGCCTATTTAGATTTAACTTTTGGATATGAAGATTGGATGTATCTCAACCTTGTAGGCAGAAGTGACTGGTCCTCTACCTTGGAATCGGGAAATAACTCCTTGTTCTATCCGGGAGCCAGCGTTTCCTTTATACCAACATCTCTTTGGGATTCATGGCAAGGAAAAGCCCTCTCTTATATGAAAGTGCGTTTTGGTTACGGTTCCTCAGCTGGTTTCCCTACGCCTTATAATACAAGGAGTGTATTAGGACTAAATGCCAGAAACCTGGTAGATTTAAATGGAAATGTTGTTTCTTCTAATACGGTAGACAATTCTTTGGGTAACCCAGGTCTGAAGCCAGAACGAGTAGCAGAACTTGAGCTTGGTATTGATACTAGATTGTTTAATATTTGGAATTTAAATGTGAGTGTGTTTGATAAGAAAACTACAGATTTGATTACCAACAGACCACTAGACAGTTCCACAGGATTTACCGGAACCACGGTTAATATTGGTGAGATTAAATCTCAAGGTATTGAAATAGACACGAATATTGACATTTTAAAAGAGTTCGAGCATAAGGTTGGCTTTAATATCGCTGCTAACTTTACGGCCATAGAAACCACGGTTACAAAATTAGCTGATGATACGAACAATATTCTTCTAACTTCTGCTATTGCAGGAGAGGCAGCGAACTACGCTGTGGAAGGAAGGCCGTTTGGAGTATTTTTAGGAACTACTATTTTAGAAGATAATGCGGGTAACAAACTGGTAAATGATGCAGGGCGTTATTTAGTACAAAATGAAATCCGTGAAATAGGTGATCCTAACCCGGACTGGAATACCGCAGTTATACCAACTATCACCTTTAAGAATTTTTCCTTATCAGCGAACTTTCAGTACCGCCACGGAGGAGATATCTATTCTACAACAGCTACTACTTTAATTGCTAGAGGTGTCGTAGATGACGATACACCGATACAAAGGGAAGCTCAATATATTCTGCCTGGGATAAGACAAGCAGATGGTCTGCCTAACCAAACTGCGATAAGTGCCACACAACTTGGTTTTAATACCTATTTTGCAGATGGTATCAATACATTCACAGTTTATGACGGAAGTACTTTTAGAATACAAGAAGCATCTTTAAGTTATTCTCTACCGTCTAAATCTTTAGACAAGACGCCATTCGGAAGTTTGTCTTTTACACTTTCCGGACAGAACTTATGGTTTAAAGCTATTAACATGCCAGATAACGTAAGATACGATACAAACTCGTCTAGTACAGGTGTTGGTAATGGTCAGGGTATTGACTTCTTTACTGGGCCTTCATCAAGAAGATATGGATTAACAGTAAGAGCTTCCTTCTAACAGAATAGATAAGAGAAATGAAAAATATAAAAAATATTATGAGAAATAGGTATAAGTTTATTGGTTTGGCTTTTATTGCCACATCAATGTTACTAATAAATGGATGCGAAACCACCGATTTAAGTGTGCAAGAGAATCCAAACTTTTTGAGTCCAGTTTCAGCAGATATTGACTTTTTCCTGAATGCTTTTCAGATTAAAGTGGCAAACCTGCATTCCGGAACGGAAGGACGAGGTGAAAATGGATGGGCACAATTTGGAATGGAGCCTGTAAGAATACAGCATGGCTTTGGTCCAACGTATAGAGATCTTTACGATCCGGGAGATTTTGATCAAATTTGGGATGATGCCTATTCTGAGGTACTTATTGACATCAGAACCATGACTCCACTCGCAGAAGAAGCAGAACTTTTTACCCATGTTGCCATAGGTCAGGTCTTGGAAGCCTTTGTAATGATGAACATGGTTGATTTATTTGGAGATGTTCCTTATTCTGAAGCAGCAAGAGGTAATGAAGGTATTTTTAATCCGGCTGTTGATTCTGGTGCAGATATCTATGCCGCTATTGATGCACTTTTGGTAGATGCAATCGCTAATCTTCAAAAATCCGAAATAGCACTTCCTTCTAACGACTTGTATTACGGAGGGGATGAAGGTAAGTGGATAAAAGCGGCTAATACAATGAGACTGCGTTTGGCGGTACAGAGTAGGTTAGTAAATACAGCTCAGTCTACTGCAACTATTAATAGCATTGTAGGCGGAGGACAGTTTATCGCATCCTCTGCGGATGATTTTCAATTCCAATGGGGGACTAGTAATGCTGCTCCTGATAGCAGGCATCCTTATTTTGATGCGCTTTATGACGGACAGGGACCTAGTTCTGATTATTACACCTGTAACTATTATATGAATTTAATGGCGAACCAGTACACTGCTATTGATCCCAGAATCCGTTACTATTTTTATAGACAACAAAGTAATTATGATGGAGCTGATAATATTACGAAAGAGTGCGTAGGTGAACCAACCGTCCCTCCATGGTGGACAGGCTTTAACTACTATTGCACAGTTCCTGCTCTAAATAGTTATGATGGTCTTTGGGGAAGAAACCATATGGACGATGATGGTATTCCTCCGGATGATGCTTTTAGAACAATCCATGGAGTTTATCCTGTTGGTGGGCCATTTGATGCTGATGATTACAGAAATGTTTCTGGTTCTACGGCTGTAAGTGAAGGTTTAGCAGGAGCTGGGATATCCCCAATGCTAATAGCTGCCAACACCCATTTAATGTTAGCTGAAGCCGCTCTTGTTTTAGGGACTGCCGGGGATGCCAGAACGTACTTAGAGACTGGTGTTAGAGAATCAATGAACAAAGTAACTGCTTTTGGAGCCTCCTTGGCAACTGGTAGTGGTTTGGAAGCAACCCCTGCACTTATTGATGCGCATATTGCGAAGATATTAACCGCCTATGATGCAGCCGACAATACCGGAAAACTGAGAATCATTGCGGAGCAAGTCTTTATTGCTTCCTGGTGTGACGGAATGACTGCTTACAACACCTATAGAAGAACAGGGCAACCGGATAATTTAAGTCCTGCCTTTGTTGTAGAAAATCCCGGTACTTTTGTTAGATCTATGTGGTATCCACAAACTGCTTCTGATAACAATACGAACATTTCTCAGAAAGCAAATCCGGATACCCCTGTATTCTGGGATACTAACCCTCCAGGTTTTGTAAATTAATATATCTTTTAAAAAATGAAAAATATGAAAAATATTATTAAAATCATTTTAGGATTAGTCGCGGTGAGCATGGCACTTGTGTCTTGTGAGAATGACGATAAGGATCCATTAAACGTTCATACAACTGATGCCAATAAAGCGGCTTATGTCCGTGCTGTCATTAATCAATCACTTTATCTGGTTGAAGATATTCCGGATGCTACTTTTGAAGCAACCATAGATGTTCCGGTTGACAATGTTGCCCAGTATGATCTAAGCTTTACTTTGCTAAGTGGTAGTGGTGACTATGATACTATACCATTGAACACTGTTACTACTTTTCCAGAAACAATCACATACACTTACGAGGAATTAGCTGGTTTCTTGGGAATTACTACCGCGGATATAGGTGGCGGAGATATTTTCCAATTTATAGGTACTTGTGTAGGGAAGGATGGGAGATTTTGGACTATTGATAATTATACGGGAGATATTACTGGGCAAGCTGCACAGCGTAATGCCTTTAATTTTACTGTATTAGTTGATTGTGCTCCTATTACGGATGTTGAAACCGCAGGGACCTGGGTTGCAGATTTACAGGATAGCTATGGAGACGGCTGGGATGGTGCTTTCTTAACGTTCAGTATAGACGGTTCGACAACCACATATACTATTTCTGCAGATCAAGGATTTGAGGCATCTTATGAAATTGATGTGCCCGCTGGTGTTGTATTAGAAATCTTTTACACTGCTGGAAACTTTGAAGGAGAACATACGTATGATCTTACTTCACCTGAAGGACCATATGGAAGTTATGGGCCCGCGCCAGGGAAATGTGCAAATTAATTTAATTTAGCTGCATAATCTGGAGGTATCTTACCAGATATCTAAATAATACCAGATTATAAAGCACTCTTAAAAGCTATGATCTAATTATTTTTATAATTTTATCATAGCTTTTGTTTTGTTAAAGTAATTCTCATTTTCGTAAATATGACGTAAATTTGATTACATCTTTTTTTTATGAAGCACCTTAAGATTACATCACTTATATTTCTTATTTTTTTGACTTTTGGCGTCCTTTCTTGTAAAAATGATGACTCATTTAGCATTGAACCCGAAGCTACAGAAGATCCGGTTTCAACGGACGATTCAAATTCAGCAGAAGACGAGGATACTACAGCAGGTTTTAACGGTACTACAGACTTTATAAATCCAGATCTTGTTATTGATAGCTATATACTTGTTAATGATGCTAATAGTAACAGGGTATACCTAATTGACAAAAATGCCAATTTACTGTTTGAATGGCCATTGGGAAATAATATAGGCAATGATGTTTTCCTTTTACCGGATAACAGATTACTTGCAATTCTTGAGGCTGATACGCCTTTGATTACCTATGGAGGCAAAGGAGGAAAAATTCAGTTTATTAATAAAGATGGTTCAATAGATTGGAACTTCGACTATTCAACAGAAGACTATATCACACACCATGATGTTGAATTGCTGCCAAATGGCAATGTAATTGCTTTGGTTTGGGAACGAATGCCCGTTCAGGAAGCAATTGAAAATGGTTCGGTCCATAACCGTGACCTTTACACTGAGGCAATTATTGAAATAGATCCTAAGACAGATCAGATTGTATGGGAATGGCATTCATGGGATCATCTTGTTCAGGACTTTGACGATACCAAGGAAAACTTTGGAATCATATCAGATAATCCTCAATTGATAAATTTTAATTATACCCAACAACAGGAAGACGGCGATATTATGCATTCCAACGGGATAGCCTATGATGAAGTTAATGATCTGATTTTTATGAGCGTCAACTTTTATCATGAAGTTTGGGTCATAGATCACAGTACAAATACATCTGAAGCCGCCTCTTCTTCAGGGGGTAATTATCAAAAAGGTGGCGATTTAGTCTACCGCTTCGGCAATCCTACAGCTTACAATAATTCTATGGGTGATAGATTGTTCTATAACAACCATTTTCCCAATTTAATAGACACAGAAGTTTCAGGACAAAAGAATATGTTGATTTTTGTGAACAATATGAATAATACCGAACAATCTGTGGTTTATGAACTGAAATTTCCCAATATCTTTGAATTACTGCCCAATACTAACAATGAACCCGAGATAGTCTGGAGTTTTACAGATCCCGAATTGTATTCCCCTAAAGTTTCTGGAGCAGTGACATTACCTAATGGGAATAGATTAATTACCGAAGGAGATTTTGGTTTTTGGGAAGTCACGGCGGACGGTGAAGTTGTTTGGAAGCTACGTTCGGAGGGTTTTTTCTGGAGAGGCTATCATTATAATAAAGATGCTCCGGAAATTGAGGCGCTCGGGTTTTAATGACTAAAACTTCTAAATTATTACCCTTCAGGATAGACTATATCCGAGAAATATTATCGGGTAAACATCCCATGAATCTGTCAAAACAGTTCTTATAAATGGCTAGTATTTATCTATCTTTAAGCCATGCAAAAAACTTCCCGTATTTATGGTATAAGAGCTGTTATTGAAGCAATTAATTCTAAAAGCTCTATAGATAAGATTTTTATTCAAAAAGGCCTTGGAGGTAATCTATATAAAGAATTAGAATCCTTGATCCGGGAAAATGGAATTAGTTTTTCATATGTCCCTGTTGAAAAA
>JAHEHU010000093.1 GCA_024639765.1 Eudoraea sp. | reverse complement strand
CAGGAATTCCACAATGAAATTTTTGAAAGTGATATAAGAAGTAAGGAAGTCGGCAGGTTTTATCTGATCAATGATGCTATTCACAAGGACTACGAGAAATTTATTTTCGATCGACCCAAAGATCGGGTGTATCTGGAGTACGGATGTGGAATGGCCAAGGGAAATCGCCTGGCCAGATTAGCGAGTGAAGGCGCCATTGCTTATGGTATAGATATCTCGGATTATGCTATTGAAAATCTCTTGTCAAAAGCTAACGAAAAGAATATCCGAATTTCGTATTCGGTTATGAATGCCGAGGATATGACGTTTGAGGATGATACTTTTGACGTGATATTTGGAACTGGCATACTACATCATTTAGACCTTGATAAATCCTATAGCAACATTTCAAAAAAACTCAAAAAAACTGGAACAGCCATTTTTATTGAACCCCTTGGGCACAACCCTTTGATCAACAGGTTTCGAAATAAGACACCGGATATCCGAACTGATGATGAACATCCTTTATTGATGAAAGATTTTAGAACTGCCAATAAGTATTTTGAAAAAGTGGATGTAAAATATTTTTACCTGACTACTTTAGCCGTTCCTGTTATATTCAAGAATGATCCCCCAAAGTTTTTATTACGCTTCTTTAATTCTGTTGATAAAGTGATATTTGCATTATTCCCATTTATGAGAAAATATGCATGGCAAGTCTTAATTAAGTTTTCGAACTCCAATAAAAATTGATAAGAAAAAAGGGCATTAAATTGTGGATTTAATTTTCAAGACAGTCTATATTTCATCAGTACAAGCTCACACCCTTGATAACCTTACTTGACCCACTGAACATTTTATTCCTTTAAACTCGCTGCTCCACCACCAAGAATTATAAAGTGAAGGCTTTATCTTTGTCCTTGGATATCACCTGTGATATCTACAGCAAATAAATATCCCTGATGAAAAGCGAGAATTATATTTTAGATCTTGATAATACGCTTTACGACTACAAAGTGCCTCATAATATTGCGATCAAGAGAGTTTTAAGCAATTTTTCAGATGAATTCGGCATAGGAATAGATAAGTCTGAGAAAATTTTTAGAGCAGCTCGTAAAAAGACACAGGAACAACTTGTCAATACGGCGGCCTCTCACAACAGGTTGCTCTACTTCCAAAAAATGCTTGAACTAAACAATATCAACAGTTTAGATTACGCCATGAAGTACTATGATATTTACTGGGATACTTTTCTCGAAAACATGAAATTGTTTGAAGACGCCAGATTATTCCTGGAGAAGATTAAGACCTCCGGATGCGGCGTTTGTATACTTACAGATCTAACGGCCCATATACAATATCGTAAGATTCAGAAACTCGGCTTGTCCAGGTTTGTAGATTTTATGGTGACAAGTGAAGAAGTAGGTGTTGAGAAACCAAATCCTAAAATGTTCAAAATAGCTCTATACAAACTAAATTGCGATCCAAAGCAGACCATAATGATCGGGGATAATTGGGAAAAAGATATAATAGGTGCGTCTGCGGTGGGTTTAAAGGCCATATGGATGAATCACGACAAAGATTCCCGGGAACTCCCTGATGGAGTGATAGAAGTTGAAAATTTTGAGGAAATAAATCAATTATGAGCAATAAAGCGCTGACTGAATTCATAAATATTTCCAGGTATGCGGGTGAACGATTCGATCTGGTTCAGGCTGGAGGAGGAAATACTTCGGTAAAGTTCGATGGGAATAAGATGTATATCAAGGCTTCAGGTTTTTTGCTCTCAGAAGTAGCACCAACCAAAGGATACTGTACTGTTTTGACCCATAAGGTAGTTTCTATTTTGGATGATAAGGAAGTTGTTGAAGAGACAGACAAACGAATTAAGGACAAAATTGCCTCTCAAAAACTCAATGGCGCCATATGCGACGGAAAAGATCGGCCCTCCATAGAAACTTATCTGCATTCCTTGCTTTATAAGTATACTCTGCACGTACATGCTATTGCGGTCAACATTTTTACTTCGAACAGGGACTGGCGCAAAAAACTAAATGAGCTCGATACTCAAGCCTTGATGGTCCCATATGAAACACCTGGGATAGAGCTTGCCTTGCTACTGAAAGAACTATTGGCCAAATACGTTGCTGAAAAGGGCAGGCTTCCTAAGCTTGTATTTCTTCAGAACCATGGATTGATAATCAGTTCAGACAGTTATGATGAAATTGAAGAACTCACAGAGAAAATTCTAATGAAAGCAGAAAAAAAGGTCGACCTGGATTTATCTAGATACAGGGCTACTAGCGCAATTTCCCGGTGTTACAACCTGGCTTTTGATTCTTCGAATATAACCTATCTGTCAGAAGATAAAACCATTGACGATCTTTTAAAGAGCATAAGACCGGAGTTGCTGCAAAGGCCTTTTTCACCTGATGGTTTTGTATTCTGTGGCCACACTATTTTATATCTTGATGAGTTGAGCGCACATGCCTTCATGAGTTATAGAAATAGATATTACGAGGAGCCTAAAATGATCGTATATAATGACCATCTGTACATTGTGGCTGCCGATCTTAAAAAGGCAAAAATGATTGAAGATGTATTTAAGAATAATTTGCTGATTGCAAACAATCTTGATGCGGATTTAAACTTTCTTGAATTATCTGAAATAGAATTTTTGGGAAATTGGGAAGCTGAAAAATATCGAAAGGAGTTATAATAATTCCAAATCACCACTAAGAGAAAAGGGTATTGATGATAAACCTTACCAGGAAAAATGAGGACCTAACCAGAGTAGGGATTTTGTTGTTTTGCGGCTTTTTTAGCTTTATGCTGAATCCAACAGCCTATACGTGGGGGGAACAGGATATGATGCCTTTCTTCGAAAGACTCAGCGACCCGGATTTTCTCCCTGGGGATTTCTTTACAAATACGACTGTTATTAAGAATCCGAGATGGGTATACGGATATCTTATCTCAGGGCTTTCAACATTGACGGGTTTATCATGGTATACAACCTTGTATATTGGAAAACTGATACTGCTTATATGTTTGCCGGTGCTTTATTACAAAGTAATGAAGGTCCTCTTAGGCAGGTATCTTGATCAGGAGAAATTGGAAAACGTATCTTGGTTTATTTTGCTGGGAACCATATTAACAGTTGTTTTTACTGAATACCGGCATGTTTTTTCTGTAGCATGGTGGGACAATTATAAACCGGTCATCAACAGCGCAAATATCTCCTTAGCAACATGTTTCGTTGGTATACTTCTGAGAGAGACGAAAAAAACTCCATTCGTGCACGTTCTTTTTTTCGTGCTTGGCGCGCTACTACATCCGGCCATGGGGATTTTTTGTGTGGTTTTTTATTTTAGTTTTCTGTTACCTCATTTTAAGAGAGAATTAGGCAACATCATAAAGATTTCTGTTAGTTGCCTGATCGCAGTTGTATTCATCAAATTATTCTTTAGCTCAGACACCCAGCTAAGTACCGCTAAATTCATAGAATATTATATTGTTGAGAGACATCCATGGCACTATCATGTGCCTAAATTTGATCATTGGTTCGGCAATTGGCACTATTTCTTTTTGCTGATGAACGTACTATTATGGAGTGCCTTGATTTTCGGACTTATTAAAAAAAACAAATACCTGATTCAACTTGGATTTATCAGCTCATTCGGCTATGTCGCATCAATTGGTCTTCAGTATATCTTTGTAGAGATCTACCCTGTCAAACTAATAGCCTATTTGGGTGTTACCAGATATTCCGTATTTGGATATTGGGCTATGATCATGCTTTGGGCTTTTGTCCTAGCCCATTTCGATCAAAACTGGGTGAAATTCAAACTTCCAAACCTATCATTGAAGGTTGTGATTGCAGTCTTTATAAACTTTATGATTCTCGGCATGCTATATTTAGATAATCCACGGGATATTAAATCCTGGAAATGGAGGGATTTTTATAGTTTTGTTGAAGACACACCGGTAGAGTCAACTTTTCTCACATATTCTGAAGGGTTAAATACAAACCTCAGGATTATTGGAAGACGACCCGTTTTCATTGCAAAGGAATTCCCGTTTGTAGAATCAAAAATTGAAGAATATATAAACAGGTATAGAATGGCATACGGATCCAAGCTTGGCAGACTTCAGGGGAATGATTACTTCAGAGTTCTTACCCCTGTCGATTTTGTAGAAATGGGGAAAAGATATCCATTGGATTATATCGTAGTAGAGGCGAAATTCTCATCTGGTTTTAACGAATATACCCCTGTATGGAGTAATGATATTCTAAAGGTGTTCTCTTTGACAGACCTAAAGTAGTTGAATGAAAATAGTAATTCCAATGTCCGGCATGGGAAACCGCTTCATATCGGCCGGCTATACCAATCCCAAACCATTAATTGAAGTAGATGGCATGCCAATTATTGAGCATGTGGTAAAAATGTTTCCGGGAGAGAAAGATTTCATCTTCATATGTAATAGTTTACACCTGCAGGAGACCAACATGAGATCAATTTTAGAGCGAATTGCTCCTGAAGGTAAAATTATGGAAATAGAGCCTCATAAACTGGGTCCGGTATATGCCGTTCATCTTATTGACCATCTTCTCGATGATGACGATGAAATTATTGTGAATTACTGTGATTTTTCATGTTACTGGGATTATAAAGATTTTTTAGACCATACCAGATCCAGAGATGCTGATGGAGCAGTTCCGGCATACAAGGGTTTCCACCCGCATATGCTGGGAACAACCAATTACGCATTTATGCGTGAAAAGGAACAATGGATGCTCGAAATCAAAGAAAAAGAGCCCTTTACCAGTAACAGAATGGAGGAGTATGCTTCCATGGGCACCTATTATTTTAAGAAAGGTTCTTTCGTAAAAAAATATTTTGACCAGCTGATCAATCAAGGGATTGATCTAAAAGGAGAATACTACGTAAGTCTGGTTTATAACCTTCTGGTTGAAGATGATTTAAGAGTTTCAATATATGAGGTCCAACATATGCTGCAATGGGGCACTCCGCAGGATGTGGAGGAATACCTGGGTTTTTCCAATTATTTCAGATCTATAGCTAACTTGAAAACTACGCCCGATACAATCCTTGAAGAAAAAAGCATCGACCTGATACCGTTGGCCGGATTGGGGAGCCGGTTTGCAAAAGAAGGGTATAAAGATCCAAAACCTTTAATCCAGGTTGGGGGAAAGCCTATGATCGTTCAGGCAGCAAACTGTTTGCCAAAAGCAAGTAGAAACATTTTTGTATGTCTGGAAGAACATATTAAAAAATACCCACTGGAAAATGCAATTAGACATGCCTATCCTTCTAGCAAGATCGTGACTATTGGGCAGACTACAGAGGGGCAGGCCTGTACCTGTGAAATAGGACTCAATGGTGAAGATCATGACGCCCCTTTGTTAATCGCCGCATGCGACAACGGTATGCTGTGGAATTATAAGAAATACAAGGCTTTGATCGATGATGAAAATGTCGATGCCATTATCTGGACCTTTAGGAATCATCCCAGCAGCAAAAGAAACCCTCAAATGTACGGATGGATCAAAACAGATGGCACCGATAATATAACAGGGGTCAGTGTAAAAAAAGCGATTAGCGATTCCCCGGAAAAGGACCATGCCATCGTAGGCACTTTCTATTTTAGAAAAACCGCATATTTTACAGAGTCACTAAGACGGATGTATAAAAAAAATATCAGGGTTAATGGAGAGTTTTATGTAGACAGTTGTGTAGATGAATTGGTAGAAATGGGATTGAGGGTAAAAGTATTCGAATTGAATCATTATATCGGTTGGGGTACCCCAGATGATTACCAATCTTTCAGGTACTGGCAAAGCTTTTTCCATAAGGTAAATTGGCATCCCTATAGCCTGCAGAAAGACAGTACCCTCAATCTTGAAGTTTTGGATGAACTTGATAGGGAATACAGTCAATTTGAACAAGAATGGCAGTAGTATATTGAATTTTAAGCTACAATAGGGAATAGCCCCTGTTTTAAAAGCTTATAACAAAGGGTTGTCAACTTGGGTGATAACTCAAACTAAAGCAATCAATAATATGAAATCTAAATTTGGACTACTTGGAAAACTGGAGTTTTTACAAAACCTATCATCGACGTTTATAAGCTCGATTAATCCAGCGGTAATTCATAATATAGAAAAGTATATTGCGATAAAGAAAACAGTATATTTAAATTCATTGGAACATCAAACCGGAGACTACCTTGAGTTTGGAGTTTATACAGGATCATCTTTTTGTCACACCATCAAATGCTTTAAAAAAACTCAGAAATTCAACCCCAACCAAAAGGATACAAAATTTATTGGATTCGATTCTTTTGAGGGTTTCGGAGAGTTGGCGGAAGAAGATAAACACCCTTTTTACGTGGATCAGAATTTTACCACCAGCTACAAAAAAGTAAAAAAAAGGGCTGAAAGGACATTAAAAGGATGGGGGGCGGGATGCCAATTGGTTCAGGGATATTTCGAGGAAACACTGCAGGTAGATCCGTCGGAGTATGGAATCAAAGACATTAGAATAGCTTTCATAGACTCAGACACCTATTCATCTTCAAAATGTGCTTTTGAATTTATAAAGAACAATGTCAAAAGCGGCACCCATATTATTCTGGACGACTTTTATAGTTACAATGGCGACCCAAAAAAAGGTGTATCCTTGGCCTTTAATGAGTTTTTAACCAATTCCGGATTTCAGTTCAGAAAAATTCTGGATTATGGCATGGGAGGTATCGTCACAGTTCTTCACCGGTAGTTGAGGAGATGAAAAGTTTAATTTGCTGCTTTTCAAACTATTTTTGTGTTACTTTTCTTTAAGATATTATAAAATGAAATACCAATGAAATTGTCTGTTGTGGTTCCTTGTTATAACGAGGCGAGGAATATACCTTTGATTCTTTCGGGATTTGAAAAAGTTATCGAGCGAGACGATATTGAAGTTGTTTTGGTCAATAATGGATCGACAGATGATTCTAAAATGGTTTTTGAAGATCTCTTGCCAGATTATTCTTTTGCGCGATTAGTTGATGTCCCGGAGAACAAAGGATATGGCTATGGCATACTAGCAGGCTTGGAGCAGGCAAGAGGCCTATATATTGGATGGACACACGCCGACATGCAGACCGACCCAAAAGATGTTTTGAAAGCACTGGAGATAATCGAAAATGGAAATGAAACCAAAACCATCTACGTCAAAGGAGATCGAAAGGGGAGACCTTTTTTCGATCAATTTTTTACTTCGGGCATGAGTCTTTTCGAAACTATTTATATGGGTGAGAAGCTACACGATATCAATGCACAACCAAATATTTTTCATCGTGACTTCTTTGCGAGTTGGAAGAATCCACCCCATGATTTTGCCTTAGACCTCTACGCACTTTATACGGCAAAAAAACAAAAA
Source organism: Eudoraea sp. (assembly GCA_024639765.1). GTDB lineage: Bacteria > Bacteroidota > Bacteroidia > Flavobacteriales > Flavobacteriaceae > Muriicola. The sequence continues at coordinate 2,765 of JAHEHU010000093.1, read as the reverse complement.
ATTAAGGTCATCAGATTCGATGTTTTGTTCCCGGAAAGAATTCATGGCACCTCAAAGTGGAACACCAGTTTTACCGCAAAAAAGAAATTTATCATGCGAACATTAGAATTCAGTAAAAAATTAAAGAAAAACCTGAAATAGCATGAAATTTATAGCACATCGAATAAATACAGTTTCCGGGCTTAAGGAATTATCTGTGGAATTCGGTGTCGAAATAGATTTAAGAGATCATCCTGCTGGTCATGTCCATATGGCCCACGACCCCTTTGTAGTAGGCGAGAATTTTGAGGACTACTTAAAGGCATATGACCATGGAATAATGATTTTGAATATAAAAAGTGAACGTATCGAATTTAAAATCCTGGATTTATTGAAAAAATATAATATTAAAGACTACTTTTTTCTTGATTCCTCTTTTCCAATGATCTATAATTTGGTTAATAATGGAGAAAAAAATATCGCTTTGCGCTTCTCTGAGTTTGAAGGAATTGATACGCTTAAAACAATGAAGGGTAAAATCGAGTGGCTATGGGTCGATTGTTTTACGAAACTGCCACTGGATTATAGGATATTTACACAGCTTAAAGAATTAGGTTATAAATTATGTCTTGTCTCACCTGAATTGCAAGGGAGGGGTCAGGATATCGAGGTGTATAAAGCATACCTTCATGAAAATCAAATGATGTTCGACGCAATCTGTACAAAAGAACATAATATTAATAGATGGCTTTGATGTCGATTGGACAATTCTCCTTTAAGGATAAAAAGGGGGTATTTAAACTAATAATATTCCGCCATAGGTTATTCTGGGTAGGTCTCTTCCTTAAGATACTTCTTTCCTTCTTGTTTGCGGGAAGGTTTCTTCGCGAAGCATTCATACCTTTTGTAACCTATTTATGGAATTCCGGATTCAAAAACCCCTATGAGTTTTTTATGGATTCCGGTATGACCGATGCCTTTCCCTACCCACCGTTAATGCTCTATATATTGGGGTTTTTTGGTGGTTTTCTGGCAGATATTTCACCCTTTTTTATTCGTATACCACTTCTGTTAGCCGACATCGTGATATTGACGGTTCTGAGTAGATTGCTTAAAGGCAATGAGACCAAAGTACTTCTATATTACTGGCTATCTCCCGTGCTTATTTATATCAATTACATGCATGGCCAGTTCGATGTTATACCTATTGCATTTTTATTGGTATCACTCTATGCGATCTTCAGAAGAGAACTTTTTATTGCGGCATTGATTCTTGGTTTAGGAATTGCTACTAAGACCAACCTCATTATGGCAATACCATTCTATTTTTTATTCGTTTGGCATAACAATAATCATCAAAGGGTTAAAAAGATCGCAATACTGTCTGTGACCACATTATTGACTTTCATCCTTATGAATCTGCCCTATTTGAATAGTGAATCTTTTTTGAAAATGGTTTATGACAATGATGAACAAACTAGAATCTGGAATGCGAGTTTTCCAATGCTGGAAAGATTAAACTTTTATATCATTCCCGCGGCTTATTTTATTCTCTTAGCTGCTGCCACACGCTTCAAAAATATTGGCAAAGATCTGTTTCTTATTTTTATTGGCTTTTCGTTCTCGGTGTTGTTGATTTTCATTCCTCCCCAACCGGGCTGGTACTTTTGGATTTTGCCATTCTTCATTTATTTTACTATCAGGGAGAAGAAAAGCACCTTTTTTCCAATAATGGCATTGCAATTTGCCTTTCTATTGTATTATTTTTTGATAAAAGATTCTGATTTCTTTTATATCTATCTATTTGGGGAATCTAATTTTACAGCCTATGGTTTTATAGCAAGCAAGCAATTGGCCAACCCTGATCTTGTGGCTAGTATAGCCTTTACCTTTTTGCAAACCTGTTTGATTTTGAATGTCTTCTGGATTTATAAGTGGGGGATCAAAAAGAACCTTGAGAAAAAAATAAAGAACAAACCCTTTTTGGTGGGGATCGGGGGCGATTCTGGGGTTGGAAAATCTACCTTGACAGAACTTCTTACCGATCTACTAGGGAAAGGAAATATTGCTAGAATTCAGGGGGATGATATGCATCGTTGGGAAAGGGGTCACGACAAGTGGGGCAAATTAACGCATTTGTCGCCGAAGGCTAACTATTTGCATGAGGAAATCCAGCACTTGAAAACCTTAAAAGAAGGACGTAGCATTTTGAGAAAATTCTATGACCATAATAGGGGTCAGTTTACAAAACCACAAAAGGTTTATCCAAACAAGATTGTCATTTTTGAGGGTCTTCACCCCTTTTATATATCGGCAAAACGGAACTTGTTTGATTTAAAGATTTTTATCGAACCAGAAGAGAATTTACGCTTACATTGGAAAATAAATCGGGATATAAAAACAAGGGGCTATACCAAAGAAAAAGTGCTAAGCCAACTCGATTCAAGAAAGTCCGATTCGGATAAGTATATTCGTTCACAAGCTTCATTTTCAGACATTAAAATAACGTACTATCCCACTCAAGAAATTAAAGATATCGGTAATCAGGAAAATGTGGATATTGCACTGAGAATCGAATTTGAAACAAATATTGACATCAACAATCTCATTGAAATGGTGATGGCTCGTCCTACCCTGCACCTAACCCATGAATATGATGTGGACAATCAAATTCTTGATGTGAAGGGTACGATTTTAAAGAAGGAAATAGAACATCTGATTTATTCAATAATTGGAGAATACGATGAACTAATTGAAAATGCCTCATTTGCAAAAGACTTAAACGG
>JAHEHU010000024.1 GCA_024639765.1 Eudoraea sp. | reverse complement strand
TTCTTTTTGCTGCGCAAAAAGGGCCTGGGGGGTAGCTTTACAAAGAAAGCCATTCAATGCTTCGCATTGTCGTGATTTCCTCGGGCATGAACTTCCAATTTTAAACGATCTTTGACTGGATTCTTTTTGCTGCGCAAAAAGGGCCTGGGGGGGGTAGCTTTACAAAGAAAGCCATCCGCCATGCCTGGCATGGCGTTGCTTTTTCCTTTCTTCACAAACTCGAACAAGTTCGGTTTGTTTCAAAAGAAAAAACCATCAGCTGTTGCTGATGGCTTTCTTTGTAGCGGGGACTGGACTCGAACCAGCGACCTTCGGGTTATGAGCCCGACGAGCTACCTACTGCTCTACCCCGCGATGTGGACGGCAAATATACAACGGTTTTTTAGCATTATCAAGATTTCAACGGAGAATTATTTGGGCGGCAGGAACCACTAAAAACCTAAAAATCCCTACCTTCGACCCGTCAGGATTTTTATGGAAGCACTAAATAATTTTCTTTCCGAATTGATTCCCTATACTGAATGGCCCATGTTTATTTTACTGATAGGCGGAGGGCTTTTTTTGGTGTTTTATTCACGTTTCTTGCCTTATCGCTTCTTTGGGCATGCAATTGCCATTACCTCCGGGAAATATGATGATAAGAATGCCAAAGGTGATGTTAGTTCCTTTCAGGCCCTCTCTGCAGCAGTGGCCGCAACAGTGGGCCTTGGAAATATTTCAGGGGTAGCCATTGCTATTCATGACGGGGGTCCCGGGGTGGTCTTCTGGATCTGGGTGACTGCGCTTATCGGGATGTGTATAAAGTTTTATTCCTGTAGCCTCGCCATAATGTTCCGCGGAACTGACTCGGATGGAAAACTTCAGGGAGGCCCTATGTTCTATATAACACAGGGGATGGGTCCCAAAGCCCGGCCTCTGGCTGTTTTCTTTTGTATTTGTGGCTTGTTTGGTTTTTTGGGTGTCTTTACGGCGAACCAGTTTACCGAGACCTTTATGAGTGTTGTAAACCCTGCAGAGACCATCTGGCAGACCAGTGAATTTAATTGGAAACTGCTTATAGGGGTTGTTTTAGCTGTCATTACCTCCTTTGTCATCTTTGGGGGATTGTCCAAAATTGCCAAAGTGGCTTCGGCCATTGTACCTTTTATGGTGCTGGTGTATTTGCTAGCCGTGATCGTTGTGATGATCATGAATTCGGATCAGGTTTGGCCGGCCTTAAAAATGATACTCACAGAGGCATGGAATTTTAAAACAATAGTAACCGGAGGTTTTTGGGGCTTGGTGATCATAGGCATCCGCAGGGCTATGTTCTCCAATGAAGCCGGTTTGGGTAGTGCCCCCATGTATCATGGCCAGTCCAAAAATGATGAGCCTATAAAAGAAGGCCTGGTGGCAAGTCTGGGACCATTTATCGACACCATTATGGTGTGTACTTTTACCGCAGTGGTGATCATCCTCAGCGGTGCCTACCTGGAAGAGGGTAGTGGTATTGTAATGACACTGACCGCCTTTAGGCGTACTTTGTTTGGTTATGGTGATGAATTGTTGATGATCATTGTGACCGCTTTTGCCTTATCAACACTATTTACCTATTCGTATTATGGTGTAAAGAGTTTATCTTTTTTATCGAATGCTCGTATAGGGAAGTGGTATAATGTGTACTTTGTGGTCATGATCGTTTTTGCCGCAGTGGCATCGCTAGACCTGGTTAAAAACCTGATCGATCTGTCTTATGCCCTTATGGTGATCCCAAATATGATAGCGGTGCTATATTTGGCACCTAAAGTAAATGCAGCAGCTAAAAAATATATGGCCAAAGTAGCCCATGAAAAAACATAAAGCCGGTTTTGTAAATATCATTGGAAATCCCAACGTTGGGAAATCTACCCTCATGAACGCATTTGTAGGGGAGAAACTCTCTATCATTACCTCCAAGGCCCAGACCACCCGGCATAGAATTCTGGGGATCGTGAATGGTGAGGATTTTCAAATGATATTGTCCGATACCCCCGGCATCATTAAACCTGCATACGAATTACAAAATGCCATGATGGATTTTGTGAAGTCTGCTTTTGAAGATGCCGATGTGCTCATCTATATGGTAGAGATTGGGGAGAAGGCATTAAAGGATGAGCATTTTTTTGAGAAGATCAAGAATAGCAAGATACCGGTGCTCTTGCTTCTGAATAAGATAGATACCGCAGATCAGGCGTTGTTAGAGGAACAGGTGCAGTACTGGCAGGAACAACTACCGGAAGCCGAACTTCATCCTATTTCGGCCCTGACGAATTTTAACATAAAGAATGTCTTTGAGCGAATTGTAGCATTATTGCCGGAGGCACCCCCGTATTATCCAAAGGATCAACTCACAGATCGGCCCGAGCGTTTCTTTGTGAACGAGACCATACGGGAAAAGATATTAAAGCATTATAAAAAGGAGATTCCCTACGCGGTAGAGATCGAGACCGAGTCTTTTCATGAAGATGAAAAGATCATTCGCATTGGTGCAGTCATCATGGTGGAGCGCAATTCTCAAAAAGGGATTCTAATAGGCCATAAAGGAAGTGCCCTAAAAAGGGTGGGGGTAGAAGCCCGGCGCGATCTTGAACAGTTCTTTAACAAGCAAGTGCATATAGAACTCTATGTTAAGGTAAATAAGAACTGGCGAAGTGATAGTAAGCAGCTGCGTCGTTTCGGCTATCAATCCTGATCATTGCCCCTTTGCCAGGATCTCTTCCATAAAGGAATACAGCGCTTGCATCTGAGGTTTACCTTTCTTTTTCCCTGCCCGTCCAAAGGCGTAGAGCACAAACCAGAGTATCACCAGAAGGCCCATAATTCCCAGTAACCAGCCATAGGGTTTGTCCAGGGCCGCACTACTATAGGCCCAGATCCCAAAAATCACAAAAAAAGTACCTACTCCAAAATGAAGGAACATAAAGAAGGTCCATAGGGTAGGGTTAGGGCCAAATAAGCCATACAATTTGCTGCCACCTTCTTCCTTTTCAACGATCTCCAGCTGTAGTTGGGGCGACCAAAAATGTATTTCCTGTTTGTTGAATTTGATAAAAAGATGATCGTCCAAACGTTTTATGAGATAGGGAGGGCGTTTTGTCTGTTCAAAGATGCCAAGCAGCTTTTCTTTGTCTGCTTCTTGCTCTAATTGAAAGCGAGGCCGTAATACAATTTCGTTGGGTATGGATTTCATCAGCCGGTTTTACAAATCAAAAGGTACAATTTAATGATCTATTTTTTTTGTTTTTGTACTGGTTTGCATTAAATAAGTAGCATTAGTGATTGCTTGTAAGTTGGGTGAATAGTACTACCTTTGCGCCCAAGTTTTATGTTATGAGCGCTATTGTAGCTATTGTGGGAAGGCCCAACGTTGGGAAGTCGACTTTTTTTAACCGGCTTATTCAGCGCCGTGAGGCCATTGTTGATGCTGTAAGCGGGGTAACAAGAGATCGTCATTATGGAAAGAGTGATTGGAACGGTAAGGAGTTCACTGTGATCGATACCGGCGGCTATGTGCTGGGAAGTGATGACGTCTTTGAAAAAGAAATAGACAAGCAGGTAGAGCTTGCCATAGGCGAGGCAGATGCTATCATTTTTATGGTAGACGTGGAAACCGGCGTTACCGGGATGGACGAGGATGTGGCTAAATTATTGCGCCGTGTGGATAAACCGGTCTTTTTGGTAGTGAACAAGGTAGACAATGCGAAACGGGCCCAGGATGCTGTGGAGTTCTATTCCCTTGGGCTAGGAGAATACTATCCGCTCTCCAGTATGAATGGAAGTGGAACCGGGGAACTGTTGGATGATCTGGTAAAAGCATTGCCCGAGAAACCTGAAACTGAATCTGATCTGCCAAGATTTGCGGTGGTAGGAAGACCAAATGCCGGGAAATCCTCATTTATAAATGCCCTGATCGGAGAAGAACGCTATATCGTAACTGACATTGCAGGAACTACCAGGGACAGTATTGATACCAAATACAATCGTTTCGGTTTTGAGTTCAATTTAGTTGATACGGCCGGGATTCGGCGCAAAGCGAAAGTGCGGGAAGATCTGGAATTTTATTCTGTAATGCGCTCCGTAAGGGCCATTGAACACTGTGATGTATGTTTACTACTCCTAGATGCCACCAGGGGTTTTGATGGGCAGGTAGAGAATATCTTTTGGCTGGCTCAACGAAACAATAAGGGGATCGTGATCCTTGTCAATAAATGGGACCTGTTAGAAAAGGATACCCATGCCGTTAAAGAGTATACCAAAAAAATAAAACAGGCTACGGAACCCTTTACAGATGTCCCCATACTGTTCATTTCGGCACTGACAAAGCAACGGATCTACAAGGCGATAGAAACCGCCGTAGAAGTATATCAGAATCGCAGTAAACGCATTCCTACCAGGAAATTGAATGATGTGATGCTTCCCATCATTGAGCATACACCTCCTCCGGCCTACAAGGGAAAGTATGTAAAGATCAAGTTCATCACACAGTTACCTACACCGTACCCGCAATTTGCATTTTTTTGTAACCTGCCCCAATATGTAAGGGAGCCTTACAAACGGTTTTTGGAAAATAAATTACGGGAGCATTTTGATTTCACCGGAGTTCCGGTCACTATTTTCATGAGGAAGAAATAAAATGCCGGCTAGTTTAATACAACCGTATAAAAACTAGAGTATGTTTCGTGAGCTATAAAAGCATCAATAGAGCTTAATTCACGGATTTCCAATCTGTCACCACAACAAGGATAAGTGGTGACACCGAAGACCACTTCAAGATTGAACTCATAGTCGCCGTCCAGCACAATAGTGAACAAGTAGGTTCCTCGCTCCCATTCAAAACTGCTTATCTCCAACAAGCCTTCTGTGGTCCCTTGTGTATTGGGAAAAACCTGTACCTTAAGGTTATCCTGTGGGGTGCTTGTAACGGTAATATTCTCTTCAGTATAGGTGCCATTGGCTATTACATTCTCTCCATTTACCAAAAGTTCAAGGGAAATGGCATCGTTGGCTGCACAAAGGACCAGTGAGCAATCCGGGGACGTTTCATTGGTACAAGATAACCCAAGAATAAGTAATAAATAATAGAACAGGTGTTTCTTCATAAGATAGTACTCTGGTTATAGGAAAGAGCCCCGAAATATGAAATGGTTGCTTTTTACCAGCCTCCTGAGGCACCGCCGCCTCCAAAGCCACCGCCTCCAAAGCCACCGCCGAAACCTCCTCCTCCAAAGCCTCCGCCGCCAAAGCTTCCGGAACCGCCTTTATAACTGCCACGGCCCATATTGCTGAGGATGATGACATCCCAAATGTCTAATCCTTTCTTGCGTCCGCCACCTTTGCCGCCACCTTTGTTTTTGCGATTGGCAATAATGATGATAAGGAAGATGATGAAAATAACAAAGATCACAAAGATCACAAGGAAAGCAGAGGTTCCTTTATTATTCACGGGAGTTACATTTTCGTCAAATGCCTTTTGGAATTCACCATTGAGTACCATAAAGATGGCATCCGCACCTTTATTAAGTCCGGCAGTATAATTGTCCTCCTTGAATTCTGGCACAATAATGTAGGAAATGATACGCTTGCAAAGGGCATCAGTAAGTGCACCTTCAACGCCATAGCCCGTACCAATGGCGATCTTACGGTCGTCATAGGCAACCAGGATGAGGACCCCATTGTCTTCTTTGGCCTGACCTATACCCCATTGTTGGCCCCATTGGGCAGCTATATAGTTGATATCTTCCCCTTCGGTAGAGGCAATAATGGCCGCTACGATCTGAGTGGAGGTCGTATCGGAATAGCGGATCAGTTTTTGCTCAAGTGCTTCCTTGTCGCTCTTAGATAAAAGAGATACATAATCATATACACTTGTTTGAAGTTGTGGTTTTTCGGGAATCGCAAATTGGCCCCATGCCATAGAAATACCACAGAGGAAAAATAATAATATGCTAGCCTTTAGATACCTCATTGCTCAATTCGTTGGTGTCATCTGATGTATAGGGAAAATGCGCCTTTAATTCTTCCCCAGCCTTCAAAATACCTTCTACAATACCTTGTTTGAATGCGCCCTTTTTAAAATGAGTTTGGATCACCTCCTTGGTGTCGTTCCAAAATGTGTTGGGAACCACATCATTGATGCCCTTATCCCCGTAAATAACGAAGGTGCGGTCGTTCACTGCGATATACAGTAACACCCCGTTGGCATCTTTTGTGTTTTCCATCTTCAGATCAAGAAATACCTCCTGAGCCCTTTCGTACGGATCTAATGTTGTGGAAGGTTCTATATGTACCCTTATCTCACCAGAGGTGTTTTTTTCTGCCTTCAGGATGGCATTGATGATCTCCTGTTCTTCAGCTTCCGATAAAAAAGCTTCTACGTTTGATTCGGACATAGATCAATCAAATTCAAAGTTTACATCAGGGGCATTCTCAGAACCGGGATTAGCCTGGTACCTAGACATTTCTTCAAAACCAAACCATCCGGCCAGTAGTTTATTAGGGAATTTAGTGGTATGGATATCGTAAATATTCACCGCTTCATTAAAACGGTTCCTTTCAACAGCGATCCTGTTCTCTGTTCCTTCCAATTGCGATTGAAGTTCCAGAAAATTTTGGTTCGCCTTTAGGTCCGGATAGCGTTCCACGGTGACAAGTAAACGCGAAAGGGCCGAAGACAAACCAGCTTGCGCTTCCTGAAACGCCGCCATTTTCTCCGGGGTTAAATTGTCTACATCAATAGTGGTAGAAGATGCTTTTGCTCTGGCCTCTATTACATCGGTGAGGGTTCCACGTTCAAAATCGGCTGCTCCCTGAACGGTTTTTACCAGATTGCCGATCAGGTCATTTCTTCGTTGGTACTGGCTCTCCACATTAGACCAGGCAGTTTTTGCATTTGCCTCGTATTCAACGGCAGTATTATTAAAGCCTACGGCCCATTGGTAGATCCCAAAGGCTACGACCGCAAGGATAATTACGGGAATTAACCATTTTTTCATAAGTATATCGAATTTAAGTTAGGTATCTATTTGTAGTAAAAAGCAACTGAATGTTACATCAAAGCTGATTTTTGATCTTGATAAGCTCGGCCTTCACCCGTTCCAGTTTTTGTATGATCTCAAAATTGGACAACGTTTTCTTACGCTCTTCTTTGAGGTGGGTTTTGGCACCATCTAGCGTAAAACCACGTTCTTTTACCAGATGATAGATGAGCTGCAAATTCTTGATGTCTTCCGGAGTAAATTTACGGTTACCCTTCGCATTCTTCTTAGGTTGCAACTCGTCGAACTCTTTTTCCCAAAATCGGATCAGGGAGGTGTTCACCTCAAAGGCCTTAGCTACCTCGCCAATACCGTAATATCTTTTTTCCGGGAGTTCTATGTGCATTAATCCAATGATTGGTTTTCCTGATTTGCAAACTTCAGCATATTCTCAAATTCTTCTGCTGTTAAACTGCCATAATAGAAATTGATAGGGTTGATGCGCTGATCATCTTTCCAAACTTCGTAATGCAAATGGGGTGCTTCAGACCTGCCGGTGCTTCCTACAAAGCCTATCAGATCCCCACGCTTTACTTTCTGGCGCCGTTTTACATTATAATTGCTAAGATGAGCATAAAGGGAGATATACCCATACCCATGGTCTATACGGATGTGTTTTCCATATCCTGAAGCATTGTTATCTGCCCTGCTTACCGTGCCGTCTCCTGTGGCATAGATCGGAATACCTTTTGGCGCCGTGAAATCCATTCCCCAATGCATTTTTCGTGCCTTGGTAAAAGGATCGGATCGCCAGCCGTACCCCGAAGCCATCCTTGTTAGATCTTCATTGTTCACCGGTTGTATGGCCGGTATGGCGGCCAGTAATTTTTCCTTGTCTTCTGCCAGTTTTGTGATCTCATCGAGCGATCTAGATTGAATGACCATTTGTTTTTGAATAACATCCAGTCTTTTTGTGGTAGCGGTGATCATCTCGGAATTATTGAATCCTTCCAGTGACTTGTATCGGTTGATTCCCCCAAAACCTGCCCTGCGCTGTTCCTCGGGGATAGGATTGGCTTCAAAATACAAACGATAGATGTTGTTATCCCGGTCTTCAATATTTGCCAGTACCTCTTCTATTTGCTGCATTTTTTTGTTCAGCAATTCAAAACGGAGTTCGTAGTTCTTTACCTCCCTGGCGAGAGATAATTCCCTGGGTGTATTTAAAATATTAGTATTTAGAAGGAATATCAAACCTAGGAAACCAAAGAGGGCAGAACCCAGGAAAAACAGAAAGAGATTTCTATAGCGTCGCGATTTTTTTAGCTCTATTTTTCGATAGGAGAGCGTGTCTGGATCGTAATAGTACTTAACTTTAGACATGAATGTAAATTATCCTATTTTTGTGCTTCCATTATAACTAAACAAACAAATATAAAAATTGTTTTGTAGATAGCATTAAAATTAGTAAAACCTTACCTTTTTATATGACTTCCAGCGAAATACGCGAACACTTCCTGGCTTTTTTTAAGAGCAAAGACCATGCTATTGTTCCCTCTGCACCTATGGTTATCAAAGACGACCCAACCTTGATGTTCACCAACGCCGGGATGAATCAGTTCAAAGAGTTTTTTCTCGGTAATGGTATCTCTAAAAGTCCGCGCATTGCGGATACCCAAAAATGTCTAAGGGTGAGCGGGAAGCACAATGACCTGGAAGAGGTAGGAAAAGATACCTATCATCATACCATGTTCGAGATGCTGGGTAACTGGAGTTTTGGAGATTATTTTAAAAAGGAGGCCATTCAGTGGGCCTGGGAATTACTCACCAAGGTGTATAAAATAGACAAGGAAAGCCTTTATGTCTCCGTGTTTGAAGGTAGCAAGGATGCCGATGCCCTTGAGATGGACACAGAAGCTTTTGAATTATGGAAGGCAATAGTACCCCAAGACCGCATTATTTTAGGAAATAAAAAGGACAATTTCTGGGAAATGGGTGACCAGGGTCCATGTGGTCCCTGTTCCGAGATCCATGTAGATATTCGTTCCAAGGAAGAGAAGGCAAAGGTTCCCGGCGCAAGCCTGGTGAATAAAGACCATCCGCTTGTCATTGAGATCTGGAATCTGGTTTTTATGCAGTATAACCGGAAAGCCAATGGTTCACTGGAACCTCTTCCCGAGAAGCATGTAGATACCGGGATGGGTTTTGAGCGGCTGTGTATGGTATTACAAGGCGTTCAATCTAATTATGACACCGATATTTTTACCCCTCTGATCAAAGAGATAGAGGTCATTACGAACAATACTTATGGGAAGGACCTGGCAAATGACGTAGCTATGAGAGTAGTTGCAGATCATATTCGTGCTGTAGCTTTTTCTATATCAGATGGACAATTACCAAGTAATAATGGTGCCGGATATGTTATAAGGCGTATCCTTAGACGGGCTGTGCGGTATGGCTTTACGTTCCTGGGGACCCAGGAACCATTTCTTTATAAATTGGTAGATGTGTTTGTATCGGTCATGGGTACTGCCTTTCCGGAACTTAAAAAGCAACAAAACCTCATAGAGAATGTCATTCGTGAGGAGGAACATTCCTTTCTTAAGACCTTGGAACAAGGCCTGGTCCTGTTAGATGATATGATCGCCAAGACCAAAGGGAAGGTAATAGATGGAAAGAAGGCTTTTGAACTCTATGATACCTTTGGTTTTCCTATTGATCTAACGAGCCTTATTCTGAGCGAAAGGGGATATACCCTCGATGAAAAGGAATTTGAAAAGGCGATGGAACAGCAGAAAACCAGATCACGATCGGCTTCAGAAGTGGCCAAGGATGACTGGGTGGTGCTCAAGGATGCCGGGCAACAGGCATTTATTGGGTATGATGTATTAACGGCTCAGGTAGATCTGGTTAAATACAGGAAGGTGACCACCAAAAAAGAAGGGACTCAGTTTCAGTTGGTGTTTGATCAAACGCCATTTTACCCGGAAGGTGGTGGCCAGGTAGGGGATAAAGGTTATCTGGAGGTGCCCAATGGTGATGTGGTGTACATTCTTGACACAAAAAAGGAGAACAACGAAATAGTTCATTATACCAAGAACCTTCCCAAACACCTAAATGAATCTTTAACGGCCGTGGTAGATACCGGCAAACGCGCCAGGACGGCACGAAACCACACGGCTACCCATTTATTACACCAGGGGTTGAGACAAGTGTTGGGAGACCATGTGGAACAAAAAGGATCAGCGGTGCATTCGGAACATCTCCGATTCGATTTTTCGCATTTTGCGAAACTCACGGAGGAAGAGGTACACCGGGTAGAAAATTTTGTGAATGCAAGGATAGGGGAACAGCTGCCATTGGAGGAAGAACGAAGTATTCCGGTCAAAAAGGCCCTGGCAGAAGGAGCCATGGCCCTTTTTGGTGAGAAGTATGGAGATAAGGTACGTACCATTCGCTTTGGAAAATCTATAGAACTTTGCGGGGGTACCCATGTTAAGAATACAGCAGAGATCTGGCATTTTAAGATCATATCAGAAGGTGCTATTGCTGCGGGGGTTCGCAGGATAGAAGCAATTACATCTGATGCGGTGAAAACATTTTTTGAAGAGAAGAATCAACTACTGGAACAGATCAAATCCAGGTTAAAAAGTAGTGGAGATCCTGTGAAGGCCATTGAAAGCCTGCAGGAAGAGAATAGCCTAATGAAAAAGGAGATTGAATCCTTGTTAAAAGATAAAGCCCGCGCTATTAAAAGTGAGTTCAAAGAATCTCTGGAGCCCCTAAACGGCGTGAAATTTTTGGCTAAAGAAGTGGATCTGGATGCGGCTGCCATGAAAGATCTGGCATTTGAGATGGGTCAGGAACAAGACGATCTTTTCTTGCTTTTTGCATCCAGGCAACAAGGGAAAGCACTTCTAAGTTGCTATATCTCCAAAGGTCTGGTTGAGAAAAAAGGACTGAATGCAGGACAAGTAGTCCGCGAACTGGGTCAGTATATTAAGGGTGGGGGTGGAGGTCAACCTTTCTATGCAACAGCAGGAGGTAAAAATCCGGCAGGCATTCCCGAAGCTTTAGAAAAGGCACGCTCCTTTGTATCATGACACTATGAAACTTCAAACACAGGTTCCCATATCCCCTTCGTCTTTCCCCATAACGTATGGCAGTGAGATCGTTTTGTTGGGTTCTTGTTTTGCCAATCACATAGGTGCTAAACTAGGGTATTATAAGTTTAGCACAACACTAAACCCCTTTGGGATCTTGTTCCACCCTAAGGCATTGGCAAATCTTGTTGAAAGAGCCCTCAATAATTCGGAGTATAGGGAAGATGAACTTTTTTCGCATCAGGAACAATGGCATTCCTTTGATGCCCATTCGGATCTCAGTAAAAACTCCAAAGAAGAACTTCTTCTTAGCCTGAATCAACAATTGAGTCTTACCAGACAAAAACTGGCGACAGCCGCCCATCTTATTCTTACGTTGGGAACGGCCTGGGGATATGAACATACGGAAACCGGGAAATGGGTTGCAAATTGTCATAAAGTGCCTCAAAAGGAATTTAAAAAGGTCTTGTCTTCTCCCAGGGATGTTATGGAAAGTCTCTCCGGAATAATAACCAAAATACAACAGCTAAATTCTAAGATAGCGATATACATTACCATTTCGCCCGTAAGGCATTTAAAGGATGGATTTACTGAAAATCAACGTAGCAAGGCCCATTTGATCTCTGGGGTACATCACCTATTACAGTCTAATCGGCAGAATAAACTTTATTATTTTCCTGCCTATGAATTAGTGATGGATGAATTAAGAGATTATCGCTTTTATGAGGCAGATATGGTACATCCTAATACCTTGGCGGTAGATTATATCTGGGAGAAGTTTAGAGCAGCTTGTATTTCAAAAGAAGATATCGCAACAATGGAAAGTGTTGCGGAGATCCAAAAAGGACTTGCTCATAAGGCTTTTAACCCCACTTCAAAACAACATTTGGCATTTAAGGAAGCCTTGCAAAAGAAGATAACCGACTTAACAGCAGCGCATCCTCATATCAGCTTTTAGTACATTCTTACGTTTCGGCACCCACGGTATCTACCAGAGCAATGCCATCATCAATAAGATGACCCAGGGAAGGATGTTCTTGTTTTACTTCCTGTAAGTGCTGCAGAATATCTTGGGCAAAGCTGGTATCGTGGTTATTTTTTGCCAACTCATACAACTCTACAGAGAGCAACCAATCTTCCGGATAGTGTTCTTTTATTTCATTAAAGACCTTGTTTCTGGATATTGTGGTATTGGTTCCTTCTCGGAATTCCCGTATTTGTTGGTAGAGTAACTGCAACTTTTTACGTGCCGGGGATATGGTAGGTTTAATGGTCGTTGATGAAATCTTGTGCGTAACAAGGTCAAAACTGGAAAGGTCTGCCGGGCCATTGAATGCGGCTACGATCTTTTCCCCCACAGCCATATGATAAAGGCCGTTAGACGGTTCAAATAATATTTTTTTACCATGGGTTACCGTGCAATTCTGAAAGGTGATCAGAATAATCTCTCCTCGTAAATTACGGGTACCTGTTATGATCTCACCGGCTACTTTGATATTTCCTTCAAATTCCAGAACCATGGTTTCCCCTTCATAAATATTGTAAGCTTTCAGATCGCGCGGGCTCATGTGTTCAATAGCCAAATTGATCCCTTTTAGTTTCCCTATGGGGGAACCAAACCCATCTGTATGATGTGCGGTACTATGGCCAACCAACTCTTTTTCACGATAGGCCAGCGCCGTTAAGCCTTCTGTTTGGATATACACGGGCAGATCCTGATTTTCAATAACCTCAGAAAAGAATCCTGAGATCTGCAGGCCGGTACTTAGCTCAACAGTGCATAGTTCTTTTGAAGCGATCACTTTCTTCACACCACTCAAGCCACCTTTTCGCAAGGCCATCGTATTGGCAAATTCTTCCAACACCTGACTCAGATAAGCAAAATCTGGAGTCACAAATAGCTGGGGCTGAGGTTTTGTAATATCGAAGGAAGTATGTGCTGCTTCAATAGAATAGGGCACTTTTTTAACTTTATCTGTCATACACCAGGCACTCTCGCCAATAGAGGACAGGAGTCCGGCTCCATAGATCTTAGGATCTTTTAAAGATCCAATTAATCCGTATTCTACCGTCCACCAATGCAGGTTTCGGATGAGGGCTATTTCACTGGGTTCTCCCATATTTTCTTGAAGCGATTCTATTTTGGCCTCAGCCTCATCTATGGTCTCCTGTGGCGTACCAGGTGCTTCTTTAATAATGGAAAGATGCCTAACAGCCTCGTACAATTCATAATCCTTGGCATTAGAGATAGCCTTACTGCCAATTTCGCCAAATCGTCTGAGGTATTCGGCGTATTCGGGATTTGCTATGATGGGTGCATGCCCGGCACCTTCGTGAATGATATCCGGAGCAGGCGTGTACTCTATATGTTCTAACTGCCTAATATCACCTGCAATAACTAACACATTATACGCCTGAAATTCCATAAAAGCCGATGGGGGAATAAATCCGTCTACGGCTACAGCTGCCCAACCTATCTCTTTCAGAATGCGGTTCATTCCATACATATTGGGAATATGATCTATGGAGATCCCCGTTTTTTTCAGACCTTCCAGGTAGGAACCGTGGGCCACGCTACTCAAATAATCAACATTTTTACGCATTACATAGCGCCACACGGCCTGGTCTATAGCGGTATAGTCCTCATAATTCTGAGGCTTAATATATTGCTTTAGATGCGTGGGAAGTTTGTCTAAAATAGGATTACTTTCAAACGTCATGGAGTCTTATTTATAGTATCTCAAAGGTACAAAATCATAGCCATAAAGTTGCCTGTAACACCATTTGATCTTTACAGGTCGCATCATCATTCCATAAAAAAAACCGCTCTTCAGAGCGGTTCTTTTATATTACTTAGTTGCAAGGGAATTTGGGGGATATTTTTCAAGGATCGCGGCAACAAATTCTTGTATGCGTTCCACCTTTTTATCAATGTTTCGAATGTTGTTCAAAGTGCCAACACCTTTTCCCTGCCAGACTAATTCTTTTGATTTTGCATCAATAAGATCTATGTAGAGGGAACCTTCTGTTCTGGTACTTACATTGCTGCCTCCCCATCCGGCACCACCCCACATCCATGGATTCCAAAAGCCCCAACCGGGACCCCAGCCCCAGCCCCATCCGAAATTATTGTAGACATCTACCCGCTCTCGTTCTTTAGTAAAGATACTGACCAGTAGATCCGGATTTTCTGATTTCACAAATCCCTTATTGCCCATTTCAGACTCAATGGCACGTAAAATGCGTTTCTTATCCAGATCCGAGATCTGTGCTTTATCAATTCCTGTTTTATAAAAAGCATAGCTACTGTAGGCATTGAAATCAACGGCCCTGTCATAGTCGGCCACTACACGCACAGAAACACAGGAACTGAAGATGAATAATAAGGTTAAGGGGAAGAGTAAAAAAATATTTCTTTTCATAACAAGTCTTTTTTTAACCAATTTTCTCATAGTAAAAACAGCAAATATCATGCCGAATACAGTCCTGTTATTTTCTTTTTCGAGGCGTATTAAAACCGTATGGGCAATGTTTGCAATTGCTTTCACAGCAATAACCCCGCTTTAAATGGTATTGCTCTGTAAATACTTTGTACCCTTCTTCCGAGAGGTAAAAGTCCCCCTCTTCCAGTGGTAAGAACTGTTTCATTCTAAAATTTCAAATGCTGAAGTGTAAAATTAGGTGTTTTCCTGTTAATAAACCATGTATTTAATTCGCTGATGCCTTGTATTTATAACGTTCGGCCCTTAAACAGAAGTAGACCTAATTTGTGGGTAAATAGTCGAATTTCTCAAATTTTGTCACAGTAAAGGCCTTACTTTTAAGTGAGTACGAAAACACAGTAAATGATCCTGATCAGCAAGTATTTTTTTTATAAGGATTATGTGGGCCTTTCTTTATGGCCATTTATTATCCTTAAGGAACGTTCGTTAACGCATGATGAGATCTTGATCAATCATGAACGGATTCACCTGCAACAACAGTTAGAATTGTTGATTGTACCTTTTTACCTTTGGTATTTCATAGAATGGGGGATAAAATGCGTGTGGTACTTTAACGGATATAAGGCCTATCGTAATATAAGTTTCGAAAGAGAAGCCTATTATAATGAGTCAGATCCTGACTACCTATCGGAGAGAGGGAGATTCCGATTTATGCAATATCTTTGAGGGAAAAGAACCCCCTGGTGACCCTGCCTACAAATGAAATAGTACTTCCTGTTCTAAAGGAACACCATGTCTCGCTTTATATGAGGCGGGAAGATCTTATCCACCCTTTGCTCTCTGGAAATAAATACCGTAAATTAAAATATAACGTTCAGGAGGCCTTACGAAAAAAGCATCAAAAGCTCATCACTTTTGGTGGGGCATACTCTAATCATATTCCTGCTGCGGCCTATATTGCCAAAGAAAAAGGATTAAAAGCTATGGGTATCATTAGGGGAGAAGAGCTTGCCTCTTCCTGGAATCAAAATCCGACCCTTCTAAGGGCGCACCAATTAGGGATGAAATTCCAATTTATTACACGTGAAGAGTACCGAAAGAAGGATGAAGATGATTTTCTAAACGACCTTATGCGGTTGCATGGCCCTGCCTACCTGATACCGGAAGGTGGCACCAATGCCTTTGCCATTAAAGGATGCGAAGAAATAATACAGGATACAGATGAGGTCTATGATGTAATCTGCTGTTCTGTGGGAACAGGAGGAACGTTGGCCGGTCTAAGCAATGCCGCTAAAGATCACCAACAAGTATTGGGGTTCCCTGCTCTTAAGGGCGATTTTTTGCAAAAAGATATTCGTAAATTTGCCAGGAAGACAAACTGGGCCCTCTGTAATTCCTATCATTTTGGGGGATATGCTAAGGTTTCAGAAGAACTGGTGGCATTTATCAATGAATTCAAGGAAATAACCGGAGTACCATTAGACCCTGTATATACCGGGAAGATGATGTTTGGCATCCTGGATAGTGTAGCCAAAGGACAATTTAATAAGGGATGTAAGATCCTGGCAGTTCACACCGGAGGCTTACAGGGAATTGAAGGAATGAATAATTATTTGAAAAAAAAGAAACTACCTTTGCTTACCATATGAAGAATTCTGTTTGGACACTTATAATAGCGATTTTGTTCGTTGGCTGTGGCACCAAAAAACGGACCACCTACAGCAGTAAGGATAGCGAGGCATCAAAAAGAACACAGGTTTATAAGAACACCTCCTCTTCCATCTATCCACTGCCTGAAGATTCAGGAATGTTTATGGAGTTTCCTATTGCTTCCATAGAGGATTACATCGACACATTTGCCGAGGTAGCACAATCTGAAATGAAAGCCTACGGGATCCCTGCAAGTATTACACTCGCCCAGGGAATTCTGGAAAGTGGTTTTGGAAAAGGGGCACTTACCTTAAAAACCAATAATCACTTTGGAATAAAATGCCATACCGGGTGGGACGGCCCGTATGCACTTCACGACGATGACGAAGCAGGGGAATGTTTCAGGAAATACAATCACCCCATGTATTCTTTCCGCGACCACAGTATATTTTTAAGTAGCAGATCGCGCTATGCGGATCTGTTTAGCTTACGCCAGGACGATTATAAAGGTTGGGCCCATGGCTTGAAAAAGGCAGGTTATGCCACAGACCGTAAATATCCCCAAAAACTGATTTCTTTTATTCAGCGTTACAAACTCTATGAGTATGATAAAGCTGTTCTGCAAGACAATTACGTGGTAGAAAAGAAGTCTTCTTCCGGCCGCTATAAAGTGCATGTTGTGAGGGAAGGAGACACCTTGTATTCCATATCAAGACGTTATTTAATTTCAGTAGAAGAACTTCGGGATTTGAATGAAATAAATGACAATATTATTTCCATCGGACAGGAACTTAGAATTCAGTCCAATAATATCAGATAAACCTATGAAGTATCAAAGAAGTAGTGCCTTATTTAAGGAGGCGCAACAATACATTCCCGGTGGTGTTAACTCACCCGTGCGTGCTTTTAAGGCGGTAGGTGGTACACCAGTATTTGTAAAGGAGGCCAAAGGAGCCTATTTATACGATGAAGATGGAAATACCCTTATAGACTATATTTCTTCCTGGGGACCCCTAATTTTGGGCCATGCCTACGAGCCGGTAATTGAAGCCGTCATAGACAAGGCCAAAAAAGGAACATCCTTTGGAATGCCTACGGAGATTGAAACAGAACTGGCCAAATTGGCTATCTCCATGGTGCCAAATGTAGATAAGATCCGTTTTGTAAACAGCGGTACGGAAGCGTGTATGAGTGCCATCAGACTGGCACGTGGATTTACCGGAAAAGATAAGATCATAAAATTCGCAGGTTGCTATCACGGGCATGCCGATGCCTTTTTAATTCAGGCGGGGAGTGGTGCCGTAACCTTTGGTAGTCCAAACAGCCCGGGTGTTACGGAAGGTACAGCCAGGGACACTTTATTAGCCACATATAATGACCTGGATAGCGTAGATGCCTTACTTAAGGCCAACAAAGGAGATATTGCAGCGGTCATTATTGAACCGGTAGCCGGAAATATGGGATGCATCATTCCCTCAGAGACTTTTATTCATGGTTTACGGGAGAGATGTACCCGTGAGAATATATTACTAATCTTTGATGAAGTAATGACCGGTTTCAGGCTGGCAGCGGGGGGAGCACAGGAAGTATTAGGGGTCAATGCAGATCTGGTTACTTTTGGGAAGGTCATTGGAGGTGGTTTGCCCGTGGGGGCTTTCGCAGCCAGGAAGGAGATTATGGATCATCTGGCACCGGAAGGACCGGTTTACCAGGCGGGAACCTTGAGTGGTAACCCCTTGGCCATGAGTGCTGGTCTGGCCATGTTGAGCAGCCTTAACCAACAACCCGCAATTTTTCAAAGCCTGGATAAGAAGACTAAATATCTTCATGAGGGCATAGAAAAAGTATTAACAGATCACGGGATTCCACATCAGATCAATAGATTTGGTTCTATGATCTCTGTGCATTTCACTGAAGATCCTGTGACCGATTTTGAAAGTGCCGCCAAAGGTAATAATGAGACGTTCAAAAAATATTTTCACGGAATGTTGCGCCAGGGAATATACCTTCCCCCAAGTGCTTTTGAAAGCTATTTTCTGAATGATGCACTATCCTATGAGGATATAGAGAGTACAATTGCGGCATTACAGACTATTGCCCCTGATTTAAAATAAAAAATGGGCCTTTATGGCCCATTTTTACATTCCCGGAAACTTACCTTTTACCCCGGTGCTCCCTTTTCCCTTTATGACCCTTATGCTTACGGTGAGCCATTTCTTTTTCCCATTTACTGAACTGATCCTCGTTGAGGATATCTTTCATTTTTTTCTTTTGGGCAATCATACGATCTAAGCGTTCACTTTGGAGTGCGTAGCGCTCTTCTGCACTGAGATCCCACTTTTTACCTTTCAAAGCTGCCATTTTCTCCTGTCTGTGGGTTGCATTTTCGAGCTGTAATTGCTGAATCTGTTTTTGTTGGGCACTACTTAGATCCAACACAAGGGTCATTTTTTTGGTGTGTAGTGTAGCCAACTGCGCTGGCGTTAATTGATCTTTTCCCTCTCGGGTTCCGCGATCTGGTCCTTCCTGGGCCATGGCGGTTAAACTGGCTATGGTGAACATAGCAATAAGAACTTTTTTCATGTGTTTTTAATTTACGTTATATCCCTTTGACCAACGGTAGGCAGTGAGGTTTAAAGAAAAAGGAGAGTTTGTGAAATATTTAACCTTTGAAAAGCATCATCAAAGGAGCTATTACAAAATAAAAAAGCCCGTATTTCTACGGGCCTTCTTATTCTTGATTTGGGGATATTTAAAATGGTAATTCCTATAAGGCATTCTTTTTGTTCTCTGGAAGCTCATTGGCATCGGTCTGAACCAATTGCACTTCTTTATTTTCAGGATTTTCGGTCGTATTTTCCATATGTGCATAGAGGACAACGGAAATTAGAAAACAAATCAGATAAACAAAACTTTTCACTTTATAAGACATGATCTGGGGTTTTTAAGTATGACTCTAATATAAAGTCAAAAAGAAGGCGATCTTGGGGAATGTTGTTAAGGGGCCTATATCTTGTTGTGAAAACAGGTTTTATAGTGGTAAACTACACATCTGACTTTTAGGCCAAAACGAACAAAGGTGCTGAACACGGAGGAATCAGCACCTTTTATCGAATCGACATGAAGCCTTTTAACTTGGTTCCAGGATCTGTTCTATCCGTTTTGCGATATCCTGCAGGTGGTATTTGCTCATCCTGTCCGAAGTTCTGCCTACGGCATTCAACGCAGCAGAACGAAGTGTGTTTAACTCTGCACGTGCGATGGACCTCAAATCTGACTGGCTCATATTAACGGCTGTAGATTTTCGATACCCGCCAAAGTCGGGTAATTTTCGCTGATCTTCAGCATTCATAATATACTCCAGACGATCTATGTAAGCCTTCTGCAGGTTTCTTCTGTAGGTGTCAATGGTTCTACCAGTCCTTAATTCGGACCAGATACCACTGCGAAGATCTGTCATTAGATCAACCAGGGTATATGCCTCTCTTCCATACATGGCCTCGTATTCAACCAGTCTGGCCATTTTTCCAAGGCTAAGAAGGTTGTTAAGCGTTCTTGCCTGCAGTGCCCTTATTCTTTCCACAGAACCCGAATACTCTATCTTGGCAAACAGATCCGGATTAAGCAACCATTCCGGGGTTTCAAAAAGCTGTTCATGCAGGAAGCTTACACAATTCTCCTGATGTTCTTTGGGAACGTGGGTATACACCGGACCTTCCTGGTCATACGTTTTATGATGTTCGTATACGCCGCCAATATTATTGGAAACATGGCCCATGTATCTGTTATACTGAGATAAGACCTGTCCGTATAAAGTTCCCAGATCTTCATACGTTTTCCCGTCTTCTTTGGTCCATTCTACAAGATTAGGCACAATGCGTTTTAAATTCTTGATCCCATATTCTCCGGCCAGGATGGCATTATCTCCCAGATCTTCGGTTTGTGAACTTGGGTCTACCACATCTCCTGCTTGCTGGTGCCCAAATCGGTACATAGGATCCCCGGCATGTTCCAATATCCATGAATCCAGGGTCTTTTTTTCATCTTCGGCAGATTTGTCCGGAATTGGTCTGTACCCCCAGGAGATCGCATATTTATCATAGATCCCAATATTAGGCATTAAGGCTACATCTCCATCCTCGGGTTGTGCGATATAATTGAAACGGGCATAGTCCATAATGGAAGGTGCCGTTCCGTATTTCTTTGTGAATGATTCAGAACGCAGAGAGTCTACCGCGTAGGCCACACTACTTCCCATATTATGAGGTAGCCCCAGGGTATGGCCCACTTCATGAGAAGATACAAATCTGATAAGTCTTCCCATTACCTCTTCTTTAAAGGCAACACCTCTGGCTTCCGGATTGATGGCCGCCGTTTGAACAAAGAACCAGTTTCGTAACAGCGTCATTACATTATGGTACCAATTGATATCCGATTCTAATATTTCACCACTGCGCGGATCACTTACATGAGGCCCGTTCGCATTGGGAATTGGAGATGCCAAATACCGTACTACAGAATACCGCACGTCTTCCGGTGACCATTCCGGATCTTCTTCAGGTGAAGGTGGGTCCATGGCAATGATGGCATTTTTAAAACCAGCAGCTTCAAAAGCTACCTGCCAGTCTTCAATACCTTGTTTAATAAATGGTACCCACTGTTTGGGCGTGGCCCTGTCTACATAATATATGATAGGCTTTTTAGGTTCTACCAGTTCACCATTCTTAAACTTCTCCATATCTTCCTCTTTTACCTCAAGTCTCCATCGATCCAAAAAGGTAATAGTCTTACTTTCCTGAGCATCCAGGCCATAATCTACCTGCCCTCTTGCAAACCATCCTACCCGTTCGTCAAAATAACGACGCTTCATAGGTTCCTTGGGGAGGAGTATCATGGAGTTGTTGATCTCAATAGAGATAGATCCAAGACTTGAATTTGAAGGAGCATTTCCGGCATTGTATGTTTTTACATGTCTTGCCTCTACATTAAGTGGATAACTCCTCAGTGATTCCAGATAACTTCTGTCCGCATCCAGGCGGGTAGCCTTGTAACGCTTCTTTAATCTGTCTGGCATGCCCAATGCCTGAACATCTTTAGTAAAAAGATCGTCTACGGCAATAACCGTAGCCGGATTCAGGGAATCTTTCTTAAAGGCTTTTATATCAAAGGAATACAATACCGGTTCAAAATTAGAATTTACCACGGCTTCATGAACGGGCAGTGAGTCGGCCGCCACAACATCATAGCTCACAACACGCAGGAGGACCTTTTTTGGCTTCTTTTCCCATCGTAATACCTGGGTATTGATCTTGCCACCACCAAAACCAATTCCGGCAGCGGTTTTGGAAATACGGCTAACCATCAGCATCTCCCTATTAAATAGGGAATCTGGTATTTCGTAATAATGTGCATCATCTACTATATGTACATCAAATAAGCCACTATCAGTTGTAGCATCCTTTGTGATCACCTTTTCATAGGCTTCAATGGCCCCTTTCTTGCTTTTGGGTGCGGAGGCAGATGCCTCTGTTTTTTTCTTTTTCTTTTTGAAGATCTGTGCCTGAGTAGTTTGTGAAAAACCGGTTAGTAGTAAGATCACAAGTACTTTTGGAAGTAATTTTCTAATCATTTGTATTCTTTTTTTGATTTAAAGTTGTCAAAGAACCGAAAAATAATGCGAAAGTTTTGTTAATAATATCTTAAGTAAGCCATGTAGTATCTGTACAGGATTAATTTGGTTAATACATTGAAAATAAAATATTTAGATGTTAAAAAAGGGCATCTAAAACATAATTATTCTTCTTTTTGGATGTGTTAAAGCTATTCTCATACTGTAACAAACTGTACACTATGAAGTCTTATAGGTATAGAATAACAATCATCAATCAATCAAAAAATGAACAAATTATTAATCCTTTGTGGTATGGTTTTCCTAGGGACAACCTCCACACCGCAAGAAGAGAATCCTAATCAAGTTTTAAGTAATAATGATCCATGTGATATTGGTATTTCTGCATTCAGTCAGGAACTCGATACACCCTTTGAGTCTAATAACGACCTTATTTCATACACAGAGGCAGAGCCGGAAGCGTTAGAAATATCATCTATTCCTTATGCAGAGATATATGAGGAGATAATTCTGGGGTTCGATACCGCAGCATATTTACCTGAAAATTTTGATCCGAATACGGTTTACGTAGATTTGAAAGCAGTTCCTTATTTGGAAATGGCAGATTTTGAAAATCTGGGCTTTGAAACAGCAAACTACCTGCCAGCCT
This sequence comes from Eudoraea sp., assembly GCA_024639765.1. Lineage (GTDB taxonomy): Bacteria > Bacteroidota > Bacteroidia > Flavobacteriales > Flavobacteriaceae > Muriicola. Next base: position 8,586 of record JAHEHU010000024.1, on the reverse strand, counting down.
CATTCGATCCTTACGGATTTCCAACAAATTTTATGGATATCTCTTTTATTGAAGGAGAGGAGGAAGTAGATCTTGGTTTTGACACTACAGCATACCTTCCTGAAGGATATAATGCCTTCGAAAAAGAACTCGATTTAGATTCAATCATTTTTATTGAAGAAGAAGATCTGAGATTTGGCTATAGAAATTCAGAAGATTTACCATTGATATTCAATATGTAATTAGAATAGGAACAGAAATACTGGTAGCTTTTTATTTATTAGTAGAATTAGTTAGTTGTAAGGCCCCCTTAATACGGGGGCTTTTGTCGTTTTGGCGTCACTTTTGAACGTCAAGGCGTCCCATGCAGATACTTAACAAAAATTTAACGCATTAAACACCACTGTTGTATATACAACAAAAGTGCATAGGTTATGCGAAGATTGAGGGATTTGGCATGAAGTATTGCATTAATGATAAGCATAATCTATAGAAATTGATAAAATCATTATTTGATCTTATTTCGCCAAGTGTTAATGATTTCAGAAGGGCAATAAATACGGGAAGTAAGGGTTATATCTTTGCTTAAACTTTAACCTATAAAAGCGATATGAAAACACAAATAATTAAAATAAGTACATTAGTTCTTGTAGCCATGATCAATGTGTCATTGGTGCATGCAGCTAACAAGGATACTAGTTTAAAAGTAGATAGTATTACCTATCTGGAAGAAGAAGATGCAGCGCTAACTTTTGATACCGAGGCTTATCTACCTGCCGATTTCAATCCGTATGCGGCCCCTGCTAATTTTGAGCATGTCTCATACATTGAAGAAGGACAATTAAACATTGACCTTGGTTTTGATACACAGGCATATTTGCCTGAAGGCTTTAGCCCATACCCCTTCTTTTTTGATATTGATTCCATTGAATATATAGATGAGAACGATCTTTACGAAGTAAATTTCGATACAAAGGAATATCTTCCATCATATTTTAAAGCCGGAATCAGTAAATAAAATACATCGAACGGCTTACATTAAAAGACCCTGGAGTATTGTACTTCAGGGTTTTTATTTTTAGAATATAAAGGGAAAAATAAACTGGAACATAAAGATCAACAGCACCACGGAGATCAGGTTCAGAATAACGCCTACCCTTGCCATCTGTTTTACTTCAATATACCCGCTGGCAAAAACAATGGCGTTAGGTGGGGTGGCCATGGGCAGCATAAAGGCACAACTACTTGCGATGGTCACGGGGATAAGCAAATGGAGCATTGGAATATCAAGCCCTATGGCAATACCAGCCACAACGGGTGCAAGAACAGCTACAAGCGCTACATTGCTCATCAATTCTGTCATGAAAAGCATTAACAGTATCAGGAGTGAGGCTGTGAATAAGATCGATAAATTGCTGGTGGCAATAGCGTTAGATACTACATCTACCAGTCCGCTGCTAGACATCCCGTTGGCGAGGGCCAGTCCACCGCCAAAGAGGATCAGTATCCCCCACGCCAGTTTGCGGGTATCGTTCCAAACAATTATAAAGTCGCCCTTTTTAAAATTATAGGGGATCGCAAACAACGAAATAGCGCCCATCATGGAAATGATGGTGTCTGATAGGTCTAGTGCAGGAAACATACTGTTTATGACCGTCCTGAAGATCCATAAAAATACTGTCACCCCAAAAATCACCATCACCATTTTTTCCTTTCCGGAGGTAGGCCCTAATTTCTGCAATTCGAGTTGTATCACTTCCCTGGAGGCATTAAATTGTAATTGTTTGTTGGGAAACATCCATTTAACCAGCACCAAATAACAGATAGCCAGCAAAATAATTGAAAAGGGCAGGCCAAAGGTCATCCACTTCAGAAAAGAGATCTCAATATTGTATTGGTTTTCCAGCAAGCCTATCAACACGGAATTTGGCGGGGTACCAATTACCGTCGCAATACCTCCCGCATTAGCTGAAAATGCTATTCCCAGCATAACGCTTAAGGCAAAATTCTGATCGCTTTTCGTAAAACCATCCGCATCATTAACCAACAGACCAATGACAGACATGGCTATGGGCAGCATCACCACAGTACTGGCGGTATTGGAGATCCACATACTGAGTGAGGCTGTAGCGATCATAAAACCAAGGACCACTTTATTGGGGGTGGTCCCGGTGATCCGAATGATATTCAGGGCAATACGTTTATGAAGACTTACTTTTTCCAGCGCCAGCGCCAATACAAATCCTCCAAAGAAAAGAAAGATGATAGGGCTTCCGTAATTAGCACCTACCTCCGAAATACCCATCACATCCAAACTTGGAAATAACACAAGGGGGAGTAAGGCCGTCACGGATATGGAAACCGCTTCCGTGATCCACCAGATTACCATCCATAGGGCCACAGCGATCACTGCATTGGCGTATTCCTTTCCTGCTAATAGATCGGGCAGGTTAATCAGGATCATAAAAAGGACCGGTCCCAGGATCAATCCTATTTTTTTACTCAAACCCATACATTGACATTTGAGCCCTAAACTATGCTATATATTTCAGTTTAGAAAATAAAAAAGGGAGCATAAAGCTCCCTTTTCTGAATATGGCAACCAACCCTTTTACGGACTAAGATCAATGAGCGTCAGATCATTGTCACATGCTCCGTAGAAGATTTTAATTTCACTTTCCACATCATATCCGGCAATAAAAAATAGGACATTGTCTTTCTGGATAATTTCCGGAAGGTGATTTCCATTATATTTAAGCTGCGCGGTTTGTGAACCGCTGGCATTGAACTTTCTAAGGTATTCATTCGTAGAGATCACGAATGAGTCGCCTACTGAAACAAGTGCCTGAATAGCACTGCTTTCTTCAAAATAGGTCTTACTCACCATGTTTCCTCCACTATCCGTTATTCGAACTTCACCATTGCTATACATCACCAGATTCCCATTACTTAGCTCAACAATATGATAACTACCGTTGAGGTCATTGCAATCTGCCACCTTACTGGTAAGTTCTGTTTCTTCATAGATCATATGACTACTCACATTAAAGTCATTATCAAAAAAGACTACTAATGGTTTGTAATCTGAAACATAGGGAAGCGAAATATTTTTAGTAAATACGGCACCATAAGCCACATAACCACCATCTACTTCTATCATATCACCTAGCATGGAATCTGCAGGGCCAAAACCGTTCAATACAACCTCGTAGGCATCCCCGCTATTATTTCTTTTTTCAATGGCTGTCTTGTAGAATTCGCCATCTACCTGGGTGCCAAAATAGCGATATTCACCGTCCTTGGGGAGATAGCCATAACTATGCTTAGTTGCAGAATTTATAGTATTCAAAAAGGTCCAGACAATGTTATAGTTCACTTCCTGTGTTCCATAAAGGCCGCCCAGGGTGCGTGAAAAAACAAAATTCATTTCGCCATCATCATAGAAGTTCACAAAGGCACTTCCAGAATTATAGGGTTTGTCTGCTATGTAATTGGAAGCGTACTGAAAGTTCTCATCAAATTCGCGATAGTAGTATTTAGACCCGCCTGTGCCCACATTATCCTGGTAAAGCTCTATGGAATAGATATTTCCGGTATCGGGGTTAATCCCTGTTTCCAGGGGTAGGCCGGTAAAACCTTCGGCGATCTCAGGAAAGAGATAGGAAGCTTCAATAACGATTACATTGACCGTTATGGTCTTTGTTCTTGTTTCCTGATCTTCATTAGTTACGGTAAGAGTAATGGAATAGGATCCTCCGGTTTCGTAACTAATGGCAGGATTTTCCTCCTCACTTGTTTCTCCGTTGCCAAAATCATACAAATAGCTAGTAGCCCCTTCAGAGCAATTACTGATCTCCAGCATATCACCAACATTCAGGGTAAGAGAATTGACTTCAAAACAGGCCTTCAGGGTCACCCCCTCTTCAGGGTTTTCATCTATGATGATGGTAGCGTCCTGCGAACAAGAAATAAATAGGATCAGGCACATGCCCAGTAGGTATAGTTTTTTCATAAACATAGATTTGGGGTTCCACGCTTATAAAACGTTTTTAGTAGCAGTATATTGAAAAAATTAACAGCTTTTCGATGAGATGCATCGTCACGTAAAACACTGACTATAAAGTTTTTAGATTTCTTTAACAGTCAGTTTGTCGATAAGCTGCCTATTGCAGGGAGCAGAGTAGGGTTTCTCCTTCCCTGGCTACTTTTACCAATCCGTGAGCTGTTAGTCCTTTTATCCCTTTATCCCATGCCTTGTTGCTTAGGGCGGCTTTTTCTTTAAGAGCAGTTAAAGGTGATGGATTTTGAGCTTTTAGATGGCCCAGAATGATCTTTTCATTCTCACTAAGGTCCAGTGGTTTCTTTTCCGGACGCATTTGTGGAAAGAACAGCACTTCCTGTATGGAGGCATTGTTGGTCATCAGCATTACAAGTCTGTCAACACCAATGCCTATCCCTGAGGTTGGGGGCATTCCGTATTCCAAAGCTCTCAGAAAATCCTGGTCAATGAACATGGCCTCGTCATCCCCTTTTTCTGATAGTTTTAGCTGCTCTTCAAAACGTTCTCGCTGCTCAATAGGATCGTTCAGCTCAGAATAGGCATTCGCTATTTCTTTTCCGTTCACCATAAGCTCAAAACGTTCCGTAAGGGCCGGGTTTGTCCGGTGTTCCTTGGTAAGCGGGCTCATCTCTTTGGGATAATCAATAATGAATGTGGGCTGTATATAATGTTTCTCACAAGTTTCCCCAAAGATCTCATCTATGAGCTTGCCCAAGCCCATGGAATCATCCACTTCTACACCCAATTTCTTAGCGATCTCCCTTATCTCATCTTCATTTTTCCCGGCAAGGTCGTGTCCTGTATGCTCTTTTATGGCTGATAAAATGGGTATTCTGGGGTATGGGGCCTTAAAATTGATCTCATTCTTACCAACTGTGATCAGCGTACTTCCATTGGCATCTGTGGCCACTTTTTCGAGTAATTTCTCGGTAGTATCCATCATCCAATTGTAATCCTTGTAGGCTACATAGAGTTCCATCACCGTAAATTCCGGGTTATGGGTACGGTCCATGCCTTCGTTCCTGAAATCCTTGGAAAATTCATATACCCCTTCGAAACCTCCAACAATAAGTCGTTTTAGATACAATTCATTGGCGATTCTTAGATATAAAGGAATGTTCAGGGCATTGTGATGCGTTACAAAAGGCCTGGCTGCTGCTCCACCGGGAATAGGCTGTAAAATGGGCGTTTCTACTTCCAAATAGCCTTTATCATTAAAAAAATTCCGGATACTATTGGTGATCCTGGTCCTTTTTACAAAGGTTTCCTTCACTTTTGGATTTACAACCAGATCTACATAACGTTGTCTATACCTTTGTTCGGGATCATTGAATTCGTCATAAACATGGCCTTCAGCATCTTTTTTAGGAAGCGGTAAAGGACGTAACGATTTACTCAGGATCACAAATTCTTTCACCATCACGGTCTTTTCCCCCACCTGCGTAGTGAACAAGGTGCCTTTTACACCAATGATATCCCCAATATCCAATAACTTCTTATAAACATCATTGTAGTGCGCCTTGTCTTCCCCCGGGCAAATCTCATCCCTGTTAAAATAGACCTGTATGCGGCCTTCGCTATCCTGAAGTTCCGCAAAAGAAGCCTTCCCTTGTATACGGCGAGACATTAGTCGGCCCGCGATCACCACCTGTTTTCCTTCTACATACTCCTCTTTGATCTGAGATGACATGGTATCTACAGGATATAAGGCAGCAGGGTAGGGGTTGATCCCCATTTCGCGCAGTTTGGAAAGTTTTTCTCTCCGGATGACTTCTTGTTCAGACAGTTGCATATAAAACCTATTTGAGCCGCAAAATTACATTATTTAGAAAAAAGAAATAGTACTTATCCATTAATCGGGAATTTTTACAGATATCCATACAGAGTTATGATAAAAATCATAGGATGGAAGCTAATTCCACGCTTCTTTTGCCTAGTTCTTTCAGTTACTCAATAGGTAAGCTGATTGAATGAATTTTTTACTGTGTTTCCTTTTTATAAAAGGAAGTAACAATTTGTTTAATTAATGTAAAATACGTTGTAAAATGAAAAATTTTATTATTATTCTCCTTGTCCTGGGATGTAGTTTAAATATTGCTGGGCAGGGCGTATCACCCTATATTAAAGTTGCTGAGAATGAGGGAACTATTCAGCAAACTTCTGAAAGAATCATAGAGGCTCTCCGCCAGAATTCATTTGAGGTACTGGGGTCATACCATCCGGCAAACAGGAGTTCCCTAAAAGTGATCGCATTTACAAGGAATGACCTGAAAAACACTGTTGTAAAGGTTGCAGACAGGGGAGCACTTGGGGCTGTATTTAAAGTGGGTTTAGTAGCGCAAGACGGCAAGGTTACTATTTCATACACAAACCCGGATTATATCTTACGGGCGTATTTGATGGACGATTACAATACCTACCAAAGTACATTTACAAAGTTTGCTGCAGACGTGAAAACAGCATTTTCGCCTATTGGAAATGACTTTAGCCCATTTGGCGGGTTAGTTGAGGCAGATAAGCTAAAAAAGTATCACTATAAAATTATGATGCCCTATTTCACTGATCCCGTAACACTCAGAGAATTTGCTTCATTTGAAGAGGGTCTAACTGTAATTAAAGGAAATTTGAATGCGAAAAAGGGAAATACCGTAGAAGTCTATAAACTGGTATATCCAAATAAGGATATTGCCGTATTTGGTATAGCGTTAAAAAGCAAAGAAGACGGAGAATCTCATTTTTTACCAAAAATTGGGATAGAACATGCTGCTGCAATGCCCTATGAAATTATTTTGCAAGGCAATAAAGCTACTATGCTCCATGGCAAATACAGAATTGCTTTGCACTGGCCGGAGCTTTCCATGGGAACTTTTATGAAAATAATGAGCACTCCCGGAGATATTGAGGATGCCCTTGAAGGGCTTTGCGAACCCATCAGTTCTGATTCTGATTCAAGATAATAACATTTTGAGATCACATTTCACTAGCTGCGAAAAGACCCTTTTAATGGAAAGGGTCTTTTTGATTTCTACATGTAACATTTCCATTTTATCTGCGACCAATAGATACATCAATCAAAATTACTTGTCGAAATGAGTTTCCTGCGTGTACTGCTGGCCATTATTTTCCCGCCATTGTCTGTCATTGGTAAAGGCTGTGGTTCCTTTCTTATTGTTTTTATCCTTACCCTTTGCGGTTGGGTCCCAGGGGTCATTGCAGCCTTAATCATTTTGAATAATCCCAACTGATCCTTGTATCTTTGCAGCCTATGAATAAAAAGGTGGGCATACAGTATCTGGGCCTGAAGGACTATAAGGAATGCTGGGATTATCAGGAACAATTGTTTCAGCAGACCGTAGACCTCAAGATAAAGAACAGGAGGGAAGCTGCGGGTCTGGAGACCCCCAATCATTTTTTGTTTGTAGAACACCCTCATGTCTATACCTTGGGAAAAAGTGGCGATAAGACCAATTTGCTGGTGAGTGAAGCACAGTTGCAGGAAAAAGGGGCCTCATTTTATAAAATAAACAGGGGGGGCGATATTACGTATCATGGCCCGGGGCAGATTGTAGGCTATCCTATCCTGGATCTGGATAATTTTTTCACGGACATTCATAAATATTTGCGGTTGTTGGAGGAGATGGTGATTCTTACCCTTGCCGACTATGGCTTAAAAGGGGAGCGTTCCGATGGAGAGACAGGGGTTTGGCTAGATGTGGGTACGCCCTTTGCCCGAAAGATCTGTGCCATGGGCGTAAGGGCCAGCCGCTGGGTCACCATGCATGGTTTTGCTTTTAATGTAAATACGGACCTGTCTTATTTTGATTTGATGATCCCTTGTGGTATAAAAGGGAAAGGGGTTACTTCACTCAATGTGGAACTGGGGCGAACCGAAATTCCCTTGGAGGAGGTCAGGGAAAAACTACTTTTCAATTTTGGGAAGCTCTTTGAGGCAGAGTTATCTTAGATCATATAAGTAAGGAAGTATTTGAGGAAGTTGTCTAACGCGGCAGAACAGTCCAAAATTTAACCTTTTGGAGTGTAACAATTGTAACAATTATTCGTCTATACTATGTAGAACCTTTTATTAACAACCTAAACAATTATAAAGATGTCTAACATTAGAACTCAATTCTTACATAAAGGTATTATGTTGGGTGTTTGCCTGATAGGTGTGCTCTTCAGCATTTTTCTTCCTGAGAATGGCACGGAAAATGCAAAGGAGGATCTTTTGGTAGAACATCAAATAGAACAATCTAGCGAGCACGATACTCAAATGAAGATGTCATCAGAGACATCAGATTCTGTACGGCAACGTTGATTACTCCAAATGTAGGGATATACTCTCCCGTAAGCACCTTTTGTACTGTTGCACTTTATTTGTGAACACAGATCATTTAATTAGCCTATTGGGCAAATGCCGTCAATTCTGTCCTGCTCATCACGTCGCCTTTCTTTTGGTAGGTTTCTTGTTTTACCATGCCCACCCCCTCTGCTAACCAAAGACGGGAAGGAAAGGTTTTGTTCATCCCCATAGCCTGTGTTTGGTT
>JAHEHU010000189.1 GCA_024639765.1 Eudoraea sp. | reverse complement strand
TCATGGAATCGTACAACGCACTTCCCTGAAACAAAAATCCGATTTCCGAACGAAGCACATCCAGGGTCTCCCTATCCAAAGCCTTTATTTCCTTCCCCATAACAGAAATGTATCCGCTATCGGGTTGCATTAAGCCCACCAAACATTTGATCATGACAGACTTTCCTGAACCAGACTTTCCCATGATCACCAGGTTTTCCCCCTTGTGTAGTTTCATGTTGAAGCCGTTAAGTACGTGGTTGTCTCCAAAACTTTTGTAGAGGTCTCTTATTTCCAACATAACTTCCCCAGCATCTGTAGGTTGTACTTCACTTACTATGTTGTTTTCTTTTTTCATTAGAGATCGTAAAAAATATCCGAAACAAATACCGCTATAAAATCGATTATGAACAGTAGCATGGAGGTAAAAACTACAGCAGTGTTCGCCGCAATACCAACACCTGCAGTTCCTTTCTTGCTATAATACCCTTTAAAACAACCCACAAGACCTATAGCAAAACCAAAGAAAAAGGATTTCACCGTAGCCGGTATGAGATCGCCATAAGACAGCGCATCGAATACTGTGCTGAAATAAAGCTGAAAGGAAACACTGCCTTTATAATATTCTACCAAAGCTGAACCGTAAAGGGCAACGGCATCACCCAAAATAACCAATAACGGCAGCATTAAAGTGGTTGCCAATATGCGGGTAACTACCAAATATTTAAAGGGGTTTGTACCTGAAACCTCCATAGCATCAATTTGTTCGGTAACCCTCATGGAACCTAGTTCTGCACCAATACCTGAAGCGATACGTCCGGCGCAGACCAAGGCCGTAATTACAGGGCCGAGTTCTCGCACAATAGAAATACCAACCATATTAGGCATCATAGAGACGGCACCGAACTGTATCATGGTAGGGCGCGATTGTAAATCCAGAACTAATCCGATAATAAAACCCGTAACCAGGACCAGCACAAGCGAACGGTTGCCCATTTGATAACATTGGCGCAAGAGTTCTTTAAATTCGAAGGGACGTTTAACGACCTCTTTAAAAAAACGACCTGCAAAAAAGGAGAGTTCCCCAATTTCAATCAGGAAGTGACGTAATTTTTTCGGTAGTGCATATACCTGTGCCATATTACGATTTTTGGAGCATGTCCATTCTCAAAATTACTACCTATGTACTTTAATTGAAATGACATTGGTCATGATTAAAAGCGGCAGGAATTTTTCTGGTAAGACTGATTTTTCTCATTGCCAGGGTAATATGGTACGTTTAATTTTAGGTATAGAATTGAAAACCTATGCAAACTACTTTTGAACTTCAACCTATTATTTTGGATATTAATAAAAAGCTGATCCTGGAAAGCCTTCATACCCTTGAAAATATCTGGAATATCTCTGTTGATACCGATCTGGCCAGGGTTTCTTTTGAATTTATGACATGGGCCGATTTGGAACTAGTACGAAAAGAGTTACAAGAACTGGGATACCATAGCATAAATGACACCCATCGGTTCAACAATCCGGAACAACCTATTAAGTTCCATTAGAATAAAACGAATAAACAATCAAATTCATCAGGATACTGCTTTTGACCGGTTCTTTAGGGTATAAGTGAAAATACCTATATATATTTTCAACTGTACGATCCAGAAAACTAAGATGAGGTATTTAAATAGAAGGGTATCCAATGTTAAAAAAAGAAAGAGATATGAAATAGCGATGGGTACAATGTAAAAGCCGAGACTACAATCTCGGCTTTTTAATTACATTCATGTAGCGAGAGGGAGACTTGAACTCCCGACCTCAGGGTTATGAATCCTGCGCTCTAACCGCCTGAGCTACCTCGCCAAAGGATTTGTAAGCGGCTGCAAATATAAAGTTTAATTTCCGCTACTTCAAAATTAGGCTGTCAAAAAATAATTATGGGAGATTATTTTTTTATCATATAGAAATATATATATTGTCTGAAGATAAAAAATACCCCGAATGTCAGATAAGATTAAGTTTGAATTAGAATTTGTAATACAGTCGTCTCCTCAGTTGCTCTATCAATACCTTTCTACCCCTTCGGGACTTTCAGAATGGTTTGCAGATAATGTTAATTCGCGGGGTGAGATATTTAATTTTATATGGGATGGTTCCGAAGAGGAAGCCAAACTGCTAAAAAGAAAGAGCGATGAATTTATACGCTTTGCATGGGAAGACGCGGATGATGGGGTATATTTTGAAATGAAGATCATTGTTGATGAAATAACGAGCGATGTATCCTTATTTATTACAGATTTTGCTGAAGACGATGAAATAGATGAGGCAAAAATGCTATGGGAGAATCAGGTATCAAGCCTAAAACAGGTTCTTGGATCTAAATAATAATTTACTGGAGAAGCAGTATATTTGGCCTTGAAATTTTCAAGGCCTTTTTTATGATCAATTACGACGGGGAACTGCTTTCCGAATCATCCACTTATTTTAATGCAAATAACCGCGGATTTTCGCATGGAGATGCCCTGGTAGAGACCCTGCGCATGTCTTCGGGAAAGATATATTTCTGGGAAGATCACTATCTCCGCTTAATGGCCTCTATGCGAATATTGAGGATGGAGATACCTATGAATTTCACTATGGAATATTTGGAAGATCAGTTGCTGAGAACAGTAAAGGATTCCGGATTAGAAACCAAGTCGATTACAATAGATTTATTTGTTTTCAGAAAGAAAGCGGAAAAGGGGTCAGATATAACAAATGAGGTATCTTTTCTTATTTCTCCGGGAGATGAGACCAATCCCTTCTATATCACCGATAACAACTCCTATGCCATTGACTTATATAAAGATCACTACGTACAGGCGGGTATGATCTCTAATCTTTCTACCGTAAATAGTATCCTAAAGACTATTGGGAAGGTATATGCCTCTGATAATGGGTATGAGGATTGTATTTTACTGAACGACAGTAAGAATGTTGTCCAAACCCTCAAAGGGAATATATTTTTAGTAAATAAAACCGAGATCAAAACACCTCCCTTGGCTGACGGGTGTGAGAATGGTATTCTGAGAAAAAAAATGATAGAGTTGCTTGGTAAACTTCCGGAATATACCATTCAGGAAACATCTATTTCCCCTTTTGAACTTCAGAAGGCCGATGAAATATTCATCACAGACACAAAATTTGGGATTCAATCC
>JAHEHU010000188.1 GCA_024639765.1 Eudoraea sp. | reverse complement strand
CCTGTATCCCTTTAGCCCTGTTCGATGCCATTAATGCCGTAATGTCATCTCGTAAAGAGGGTATATTTACCAGATTAGCAGTAAACATAGCCTGAATAGCAACATCTACATTTGCGTCTTTCATCAATAAACTATAGTCTTTTGCTAATTCCTTTTCACCCGCTTTATATAAAGATTCACTTGCACGAAGTGCCTGTATTCTCATCCGTGGATTTACATCTTGCAACAATTGACGGACCAACTTTTTATCCAGGACACCCAAACCTTCCAAACTCCACAATGCATGAAAACGGGCTAAAAGGTTTTTGCTTTCAAGCACCATTTTATTCAGCTCTGGCACTATACTTCTATCCTGTGATAAAACAATCAATTGCTGCGCCTTATCACGCCACCAACCATTGGGGTGTTCCAGATGCCTGACCAATTCTGCTGGACTTTCATCCAACATTTTGGGTTGGGTCTTATCACGCTCAATTCCCTCATGAGTAACGCGCCAAATCCGACCCAAACCTACCACCTTGTCTAATTGATATTGTTCTATTTTAGTTCTTAGATAGGTGCCTTTTTGTGCCCATTGGCCTTCTTGGATGATGCCGTGATACATATCAGCGACATATAGGGTGCCATCTGGAGCAGTGACCATATCCACTGGTCTAAAAAGTGGATCGGTCGAACGTAAAAATTCTGATTTCTCATCCTGGTATACATTGTGCAATGTAGTAAGTCCTTCGATGACAACAGGGTTTATCTGACGTACTATTCGTGCCACCGGTTCCCCATAAAACAATTGTCCGTACAACTCCCTGGGTAAACGGTCTCCCCGGTAAATGTCGTTACCGGCAGAACCGGTTACTCTGTTCAAAGAGCCGTCGGGCTGACGAATTTCATCCATACCCCCTTGCATATCAGCAATTTTTACTGGTGCGCCCCAGGGTACCTCGAAACCCTCGGCAAATTGATTTTCAACCTTAAAAGTGCCATAATGAATGGGGAATTGAAAATAGGAAGGCACACCGCTAGCCCCCCCTTGAAACCAAAGCTTTCCATCATCATCATGGGTGATGCCCCATTGTGCTCGGTTGTATCCGGTTTTCTCACGAATTACACCACCGGGAGTTTCTTTAACCCTAAAGGCATTTACTGTACTGTAAAGCCAATTATCCATACCCCAATACATAAAGGCTTGCTGGTGTTCCACATTACCGGAGCGACCATATTTATTGGTAAAAAATTCCTTTTTGTCCGCTTTACCATCCCCATCTGTATCAGAGTATTTGTATACATTATCCTCATCTGAATTCATGGTTAAAACAGCATCTTTTCCATATGGCAGTACAAACCGCGGAAAGATTAGGCTGTCAATAAAAACACCGCCCGTTTCATATTGTCCATCGTTGTCCTCGTCTTCCCAGCGGGAAATTCTACTTACCGGTTCCAGAGTCCCATCTGAATCGGCAGTTAACATGTACGTTCGCAATTCCAGCACATACATGCGTCCATTTCCATCAAAGGAAATAGCCCCTGGTTGTTCAATCTGTGGTTCTGAAAGGATAGGTTCTATCTTATACCCGGGAGGTAATAAAAAGTGTGTAGCTGCTTCATCGGGGTACAAGGGGAGTACCGGAGCTTTTGGATCCAGGTCAACGCCTTTCCAGTTTTCACTTTCCGGGTCTTCATCCTCTGGTATAGTTAAAACAGGTAGGGTGTCCGACATGGAACTAATTACTTTCTCTATAGGGTGAGGCCCCTCATTTCTTGGTTTGCAGCCCGGGATAATAAAAACTATTAGAAACAATAAGAAAAAACAATTGCAGGCCTGAATTTTTAAATTTTCTGATAATTTAATCATCATACTTTAGATTTAGAACAAACTTCCAATACCATACCGGATGAGTGAAAATTAATTATATTGAGCCCAACTTACAAGTGTTTAGTAAAACTTGTCTTATTCGAATTAAGAAAACTTAATTTTTTCAATGTATCGTAGCCTCTCTTTTTGCATCATGGTCCTTCTTTTAGTTAGCTGTAAAGATAAAACAGAAGAGGTTGTTTCTATGGAGGTGAAACACCCTAATGTGGTCATAATTTTTACTGATGATCAGGGTTATCAGGATGTCGGGGTATTCGGAGCCAATGACATTTTAACGCCACACCTTGATCAGATGGCCAGCGAAGGTATAAAATTAAGTAGTTTTTATGCTGCCCAAGCGGTTTGCTCGGCTTCCAGGGCGGGATTACTAACGGGTTGTTATCCCAATCGGATTGGGATTCACAATGCCTTTATGCCAGCCAGTAAAATTGGACTGCATCCTACTGAAACGACTATCGCTGAAATGCTTAAAGCGAACGGATATACTACCGGTATTTTTGGAAAATGGCATTTAGGAGATCATCCTGATTTTTTGCCAACCAAACAAGGATTTGATGAGTACTTTGGAATTCCCTACTCCAACGATATGTGGCCTTTTCACCCTGAACAGGGTCCAGTTTTTAATTTTGGACCTTTGCCATTATATGAGAATGAAACCGTTATAGATTCTTTAACCGACCAATCGCAATTAACCACACAAATTACCAAGCGAAGCGTAGATTTTATAAAGAGGAATAAGGATCGTCCCTTCTTTCTTTATGTACCACACCCTCAACCCCATGTGCCTTTGTTTGTCTCCGAGAAGTTTAAGGGAAAGTCGGACAGGGGATTATATGGTGATGTTATTATGGAGATTGATTGGTCTGTTGGGCAGATTTTGAATGCCTTAAAAGCCAATAATGTGGATGACAATACAGTTGTAATTTTTACTTCGGATAATGGTCCCTGGCTATCATACGGGAACCATGCGGGTAGTGCGTTGCCATTTCGTGAAGGCAAAGGCACAGCCTGGGAAGGCGGCCATAGAGAGCCATTTATAATAAGATATCCCAAAGGATTAAAAGGAGACCGGAATATTGATACCCCGGTAATGGCCATAGATATCCTGCCAACGCTGGCGGAAATAACAGGTTCAGAATTACCTGAAACTGAAATTGACGGCAAAAGTGTTTGGAAATTATTTAGTGGAGATAGTAAAGAGAGTCCACAGGAAGCTTATTATTTTTATTACAGGGTGAACGAACTTCACGGTGTGAGATATGGTAAATGGAAACTTTATTTCCCGCATAATTACCGAACTAT
>JAHEHU010000187.1 GCA_024639765.1 Eudoraea sp. | reverse complement strand
GATCTTATGTTCTTAATAATCGCTCGGGGAACAAGGAAAGAATTTCAAGAATATACCAGATGCACTCCAATAAGCAGAATGCAGTAGAATCTATTGCGGCTGGTGATATTGGTGCGGCTGTTGGTTTTAAAGATATTAAAACCGGGGATACACTTTCAGATGAAAAACATCCTATTATTCTGGAAAGTATGAATTTCCCTGACCCGGTTATTGGGATTGCGGTGGAACCTAAGACAAAGGCCGATGTTGATAAATTAGGGATGTCTTTGGCAAAATTGGCTGAAGAAGATCCAACTTTTGTGGTTAAAACAGATGAAGCCTCTGGCCAGACCATTATTTCAGGTATGGGCGAGTTGCATCTCGATATTATAGTTGACCGTTTGAGGAGGGAATTTAAAGTTGATGTTAACCAGGGTCAACCTCAGGTCGAATACAAGGAAGCAATTACTAGAAGTGCTGATCACAGGGAAATTTATAAAAAGCAAACAGGTGGTCGCGGTAAATTTGCAGATATCGTATTTACAATGGAACCAAGAGATGATGGTAAACCGGGATTGGAATTTGTAAATATGATTAAAGGAGGTAATATACCCAGGGAATATATTCCTTCTGTAGAAAAAGGATTTAGTCAGGCTATGAAGAATGGTCCTTTAGCCGGATTTGAAATGGATAGTATGAAAATCACACTAAAGGATGGATCTTTTCACCCTGTGGATTCTGACTCTCTTTCTTTTGAACTAGCGGCTAAAATAGGATATAAGGAAGCTGCAAGGGCTGCGAGAGCAGTACTAATGGAGCCTATAATGAAGTTGGAGGTACTTACTCCGGAAGAAAATATGGGAGATATTGTTGGAGACCTTAACAGAAGAAGAGGTCATGTTAATAATATGGACGATAGAGCTGGTTCTAAGGTTATAAAGGCTGAGGTACCACTTTCAGAGATGTTTGGTTATGTAACAGCCCTTAGGACACTGTCTTCTGGTAGAGCTACTTCAACTATGGAATTTTCACATTATGCAGAAACTCCTTCAGGTTTAGCTGAAGAAGTGGTAAAAGCAGCAACAGGTGTAACCGCCTAAATTTTAGTATTATGAGTCAGAAAATAAGAATAAAACTAAAATCGTACGATCATAACCTGGTAGACAAATCTGCCGAGAAGATTGTGAAAACGGTAAAAACAACCGGTGCTGTTGTTACAGGTCCAATTCCTTTACCAACACATAAAAAGATATTTACAGTTTTACGCTCACCTCATGTAAATAAAAAATCGAGGGAGCAATTCCAGTTAAGTTCTTACAAAAGACTTCTGGATATTTATAGTTCGTCATCAAAAACAATTGACGCACTTATGAAACTAGAGCTTCCAAGTGGTGTGGAAGTTGAGATAAAAGTGTGATAGACCAGTCCGTTTCGGTTTGAAACGGATAACATGTCCGGAGCGTTTCGCAAAGGAAAAACGGCAACAAAAATATATTCGGGATCGAATTGTTTTTGATCCTGTTTTTTTTGCAGAAAAAATAGTTTAAGAATAATTAATAAATAATAGTAATAATATGTCTGGGTTAATAGGAAAAAAAATAGGCATGACCAGCATTTTTGACGATAATGGGAAAAATATTCCCTGTACTGTCATAGAGGCTGGCCCTTGCTTAGTTACCCAAGTCAGAACCGAAGAGGTAGACGGGTACAGTGCCCTTCAGCTTGGTTTCGATGACAAGGCAGAAAAGCGTGCTAATAAGGCCGAAATGGGCCATTTTAAAAAAGCAGGTTCTTCCACCAAAAAGAAAGTCGTTGAATTCCGGGATTTTGAAGGTGATTTTAAATTAGGTGAGACCATTGGTGTCGACGTATTTGTTGAAGGCGAATTTGTTGATGTATCGGCCACATCTAAAGGAAAAGGTTTCCAGGGGGTTGTTAAGCGCCATGGATTTGCAGGAGTCGGACAGGCGACTCATGGCCAGCACAACAGGTTAAGAGCGCCTGGTTCAATTGGTGCTGCTTCATATCCTGCAAGAGTTTTTAAAGGAATGAAAATGGCAGGAAGAATGGGTGGTTCCAAAGTAACTGTTCAGAACCTTAGGGTATTAAAAATTGTACCGGAAAAGAATCTTTTGGTTTTAAAAGGTTGTGTGCCGGGTCATAAAAATGCTTACGTAACCATAGAGAAGTAATGAAGGTAGCAGTTTTAGATGTTAAAGGGAAAGAAACTGGACGGAAGGTAGACCTTTCGGACGCAGTTTATAAGATGGAACCTAATAATCATGCAATTTATTTGGATGTTAAACAGTACATGGCTCATCAAAGACAAGGTACTCATAAAACCAAGGAAAGAGCAGAGATTGTTGGAAGTACACGAAAGATCAAAAAGCAGAAGGGAACGGGTACAGCTCGTGCCGGTAGTATTAAGTCTCCGATTTTTCGCGGTGGAGGAAGAATTTTTGGGCCAAGACCCAAGGATTATTCTCAAAAGCTGAATAAAAATGTAAAGAGAATAGCTAGGAAATCTGCGCTAAGTCTGAAGAATCAGGATAAGGCAATTATGGTTGTAGAAGACTTCAATTTTGATTCCCCAAAAACCAAAGATTTCATTCAGGTTTTGAAATCCTTAGGACTGGAAAACAAAAAGTCTTTGTTTGTGTTGGGTGATTCAAATAATAACGTATATTTGTCGTCGCGTAATTTGAAAGGTTACGAAGTTGTAACTAATTCAGAATTAAGCACTTACAAAATACTTAATGCAAATCAAATAGTTCTTCTGGAAGGTTCTATAGAAGGAATTGAAGCGAACTTAAATAAATAGGGTAATCATGAGTGTGTTGATAAAGCCAATTATAACGGAAAAAATGACAGCAGATAGCGAGTTGTATAATCGCTATGGCTTTGTTGTGGATCCTAAGGCCAATAAACTACAAATCAAAGATGCCGTTGAAGCAGCTTATGGTGTTTCAGTGAAAAAAGTTCGAACAATGAATTATGGACCTTCACGCAAAACCCGTTTTACAAAAACAGGGGTTCAGCATGGGAAATCTAATGCATTTAAGAAAGCTATTGTTGATGTTGAAGAAGGAGAAGTAATCGATTTTTACAGTAATCTATAAAGACACCAAATGTCAGTTAGAAAATTAAAACCGATCACTCCAGGACAGCGATTTAAAGTAGTAAATGGGTTTGACGCCATTA
>JAHEHU010000023.1 GCA_024639765.1 Eudoraea sp. | reverse complement strand
AAAAAAAGACTACTAGAGATCCGTTACAAGGATTACCAGCAAAAAAATAATAAGCTGATGCCAAATAATGTAGGGATTGTGGCCATTGACAATGATCAGCGGAATGTAATTGATATTGAATTTCGCAATGTTGAATTCAATGCAAAAATTAGTTTTCCATTCAAGATCCCAAATGGATATGATAAGATTGTATTGAATTAATATGAGAGCATTCTGGGCGTATCGGATTTTACTGCTGGGTATTTTTTTAACCCTTGCCAGTGCTTCAACTCAGGCACAGACAAATGAGCAAAAGGCACTTGAGGCCAAAAGAGAACAACTCCAAAAGGAGATCTCAGAAATGAATCGATTGTTATTTGCAGAACGCAAACAAAAAGGGACCGTTTTGGATCAGCTAGAACTGCTAGATCAGAAAATTAATGTAAGGCAGCAACTGATCCGTGTTACCAATCAGCAGTCTAATTTACTGAGCAGACAGATCAACGCCAATATTAGGAATATTGCGAAACTCAGAGAGGATCTGGAGATCTTAAAGGAAGAATACGCCAATATGATCCGTAAGTCATATCAGAACAGATCACAACAAAGTAGACTGATGTTCCTTATGTCTTCCCAAAATTTTTATCAGGCCTTTAAAAGACTGCAATATTTGAAGCAGTATACCCAATACAGAAAACAACAAGGGATCCAAATTGCCTCCAAAACGGAAGATCTTATTAGCCTTAACAATGATCTTACACTACAGCGCAAAGAGAAGGAGTCGCTAATTGCGGAGAACAAATCAGCCAGGAAAGAATTGTTTGAGGAGATCAATGACCAGAAGGGACTTTTGAACACTATCAGAAAGAACGAGAGCAATTATGCCCTTGCTATCAATAAAAAGAAGGCTGAAGCCAAGAAAATAGATGAACAAATAGAGCGCCTTATCAGAAGTGCTATTGCGGCATCTAACAAGAAAGCGGGTAATTCAGCCAACAGCAGCACTTTTGTACTTACACCCGAGGCAGCTCTTGTAGCCACTAATTTTTCGGCCAACAAAGGCCGACTCATATGGCCGGTAGAAAAGGGAATTAAAAGACAGGGATTTGGAATATATAGTGATGCCGTGTATCCCGGTATTAAACATCAGAATAATGGGGTGATCATTGCAACGGATAAAGGAGCCAAAGCAAGAGCCGTTTTTGAAGGAGAAGTAATCGCTATACTGGCGGTTCCCGGAGGTGGAAAAGGAGTGCAGGTAAAGCATGGAAACTACATTAGTACATATTACAACCTGGCAAACCTTTTTGTGAAGAAAGGGGATAAAGTAGAGGTCAAAGACGAGCTAGGGGAGATCTATACCAATAGATTGAACGGGTTAACTCAATTAAAATTCTACCTCTATAGAGATGCTACACGGCTAAATCCGGAGGAATGGATCTACCAACTATAAAATCTAATCAACATGGATACTATTACGGATATTAAAGGATGTTTTACCCTGCATAATGGCGTAAAGATGCCCTATTTTGGATTGGGAGTTTACTTATCCAAAGATGGCAATGAAGTAATAAATGCAGTAAAATGGGCGGTTGAATTGGGGTATAGGCATATAGATACGGCCGCTATCTACGATAATGAGACAGGTGTAGGCGAAGGCATAAGAGCAAGTGGAATTCCCAGGGAGGACATTTTTCTGGTAAGTAAGGTATGGAATACAGATCAGGGCTATGAAGCTACCATAGCGGCATTTGAGGCCAGCTTAAAAAGGTTAAAGACGGATTATCTGGATCTTTATTTGATACATTGGCCGGTAAAAGGAAAGTATAAGGAAACATGGCGCGCACTGGAGGAGTTATACCGGCAAAAACGTATCAGGGCAATTGGGGTGAGTAATTTTATGCAGCACCATTTGGAGGATCTCTTATCTGAAGCTTCTATTGTACCTATGGTAAATCAAATGGAATTCCACCCGTATTTGGTGCAGCAGGGACTCGTAGATTTTTGCGCCTCAAATAAGATCCGGTATGAAGCCTGGTCCCCCTTAATGCAAGGCAAGATTTTTGAGATGGATGTTTTTAAAAAAATGGCAGGAAAATACAATAAAACCATAGCACAAATAGTACTTCGTTGGGACCTTCAGAAAGGAGTGATAACTATTCCGAAATCTTCTAAAAGACAACGCATAAAGGACAATGCCGCCATATTCGATTTTTCAATTTCTGAAGAAGATATGTTTGTTTTGGACAGTCTGGACAAAGGGAAGCGTTTTGGTCCTGATCCGGACACATTTGATTTCTAATGGCCTTCTAAGAATTTTCCAGAGCACTCTATTTTTTTGCCGTAAAAAGGGCCTTTAATTCAGTGGCGTCATCAGGTTTCATTTTTCCGGCCAACACCAAACTGAGTTGTTTTCTTCGCAATGCACCTTCAAAACGTGTTTTTTCCAATGCTGTTTCCGGAACAATAGACGGTATAGCAGTTGGTTTTCCTGTTTCATCTACAGCAACAAAGGTATAAATAGCTTCATTGGCCTTAGTTCTTTCCCCGCTTAATCTATCTTCCATCCAAACATCTATATAAACCTCCATAGATGTCCTGAAAGTTCTTGAAATAGCTGCTTCGAGGGTAACAACACTACCCAAGGGCACAGATCGGTTAAAAGCAACATGATTTACAGAAGCAGTTACCGTAATCCGCCTGCTGTGTCTTCTGGCCGCAATACTGGCAGCTCTATCCATCCTGGCAAGTAACTCACCACCAAAAAGATTATTCAATGGATTGGTTTCACTTGGAAGGACCAGATCGGTCATGATGGTTCTGGAATCACTGGGAGTCTTGGATTGCATAGTAACTAATTTTCGCAAAGATACGTGCTATGGAAGGGCAGATAAAAGGAAAGACAGTTATTTTACAGATAACAGCCACGCATCGCGGGATTCGCTTACTCTTATTTGTTTTAAGACTTTCAATGCTTGCTTCGGGTCTTCAAAACTATCAAATGCCACCTGGAATAAACCAAATTTATTTTGACCAACGTAAAAAGCATCGTACCCTTTGTTTCGGAGTTGTGCAATCTTTCTGTCGGCATTGCCTCTTTCCCGAAAGGCACCGGCAATGATATGATGTCTTTTTTTAGTCACTTTTTTGGTAACATCAACCCTAAATACAGGTAATTCCATGGGTTTAGTATCGAAAAAAGTTGCTTCCTGAATACTGTTAGAAATGATCTCTTGTGCTTTTTCCTGAGAAGCTAACTCATTGGTAATGGCCCGATCGTAGGTGCGATACCCTGTAAATCCTGCCGAAAGAGCCAAAAGAATAATAGCAGCATACTTTAATAAAGGACGTATTTCATGCTTTTTTCGTTCTTCAGGGGTAATGATAAAGGGTACTTTTTCTTCCAGGACCTCTACTTCTTCTTTTAGGACCTCACGGAGGATGGGTTTAGAAACAAAAGAGCTTAATCCAAATGAGGAGGTTAAAAAATTGGTCTGTTTAGAAGGCTGAAAGATCAGTTTTCCCTCTTTTGCCGGTTTAAAACTTCCAATATTCTGGAGGATCAGAGTTTCTCCTTTTTCTAACTGTTTGCCCCATTCCTTTATCGTTTTAGCCAATTCCTTTTGTGCATCCTCAAAAGAGGTTTTTTCAGCTTCAGCTATATAGGAAATAAGTAATCCGTCATTGGATTGCAATTGCCTGTTAAAGGAAAGCACCTTTGATGGAGGATAAAATGTATGCCCGGTTTTGTCTATAAAGGCTGATTTTACATGGGTAAGGAAGGCTCCAAATTCGGGTACGACCACGCAATTATACCTGTAAAGTAATTCTTCAATGTAGGCTGCAGTGCTCATGAAGACAAAGATGGAAAAAAATAGAGCCGCTTCAAAATGGCAAATTACTTTTTATTAACATTAGTTTTTCTGTATTTTGTGAATAAGATGAACGGATGATGATGGAGGAGTTAATATCAGTACTGAGACTACAGAGTATACCACATATAGGGGACATTTCGTCCCGGAAACTAATAGCCCATTGTGGAAGTCCAACAGCTGTTTTTAGGGAAAAGAAAGAAGTACTGCTCAAAATAGCCGGGATAGGAACAAAGATCTTAGAAGGTCTTTATGATTCAAGGCATCTCAAAGCTGCAGAGAACGAATATTCCTTTATTAAGGAGCACAACATTAAGAGCCTGTATTTTAAGGACAATGATTACCCAAAATACCTTCAACACTGCGTGGATGCGCCATTGATACTATTTCAAAAAGGGAAGATCAATATAAAAGACAGGAAGATCATTAGTATTGTAGGAACCCGGAATATTACACCTCAGGGGCGACAATTTTGCGAACAATTTATTGAGGAACTTGCCCCGTTAGACCCGGTTATTGTAAGTGGTTTTGCCTATGGAGTTGATATTTGCATTCAAAAAGCAGCAAATGCAATTGGCTTGCAGACCATAGGCTGTCTGGCGCATGGGCTGAATCAGATATATCCCAGGGCGCATCGGAAATACTGTACAGCAATTGAAGAAAATGGAGGCTTTTTAACCGAGTTCTGGAGCAGCAGTGAGCCAGACCGCGAGAATTTTTTGCGAAGAAACCGTGTAATTGCAGGGCTTAGTGAAGCCACTATAGTCATAGAATCTGCAGAGAAAGGAGGCAGTTTGGTAACGGCAGATATTGCAAACAGCTACAACAGGGATGTTTTTGCAGTCCCCGGCAGGCCCAATGATCCGTTCAGTAAGGGCACCAATACGTTGATCAAACAGCAAAAGGCCCATCTGCTAACTTCAGCCTCAGATCTTGTTTATTACCTTAATTGGGATCTCCGGGAGAAGGTCTCTGAACCTATACAAAAACAATTATTTGTAGAATTGAATGAAACGGAGCATTCCATTTATTCGTTCTTACAACAAGGAGGCAAACATTTACTAGATGATATCGCAATGGGGAGCCACCTTCCAATTTTTAAAACAGCATCTACCCTTTTGTCCATGGAATTAAAAGGCCTGGTTAGACCCCTACCAGGAAAACAGTTTGAAGCTATTTGAGAGAGAAAGAATTTGCTAATAACCAAGTTTGTGGCGTACCCGTTGCAGCACACCATCTGCCACTATTTGTGCTTTTTCAGCACCTAAATGCAACAAGTCATCTATTTCAGAGACATTATTCATATAATAATGAAACTTTTCCCTGGCTTCCCCAAAAGTAGATAACAGACATTCATAAAGCTCCTGTTTAGCATGACCATATCCATAGTTTCCTCTTAGGTACTTGTCTCTCATTTCGTTGGCACTTACTTCTGATGCCAAGATAGAATACAAGGCATAGACCGTATCAGAATCCGGGTCTTTGGGTGCTTCCATAGGAGTACTGTCCGTTAAGATACCCATGATCTGTTTACGCAATAACTTATCTGTTTGAAAGATATTGATGAGGTTGCCTTTACTTTTGCTCATTTTTTCACCATCGGTACCAGGGATGTACATGGTTTGTTCTTGGACCTTCGCCTCCGGCAGCACGAAGGTTTCACCCAATTGGGCATGGAATCTGGAGGCTACATCTCTGGTCATCTCCAAATGTTGAAGCTGATCTTTTCCTACCGGAACAATATTGGCATCGTACAATAAAATGTCGGCCGCCATTAACATAGGATATGAAAAGAGTCCGGCATTAACATCTTCCAGCCGATCAGATTTATCCTTAAACGAATGGGCCAGCGTTAATCGTTGATAGGGAAAAAAGCAACTTAGATACCAGGCAAGTTCAGTGACTTGTGGCACATCGCTTTGTCTGTAAAAAACAGTTTTACTCACATCCAGGCCAAAGGCCAGCCATGTGGCAGCAGTTGCATAGGTATTGTTCCGCAATTCCTCCCCATTTTTTATTTGGGTAAGCGAATGCATATCTGCAATAAAAAGAAAGGATTCATTGCTGGGATCTTCGGCCATTTTTATGGCCGGAATGATGGCTCCCAATATATTTCCTAAATGAGGGGTACCTGTACTTTGAATACCTGTTAAAATTCGTGCCATCGACCATTCTTTAAAGAATCACAAAAGTAAAAGAAATACTAAAACCCTGCTAAAATTGTTATTTTTGATTTTATGCGCACTTTTATTCGAAGAACTTTCCAGTTACTTTATCGTGTTTGGTTCTATATCTTGGTTGCGATCCCCATTTTTTTATTTTCACCGCTGTTGATCCTTCTTTCTATTTCGGAGAAGACCTATCCACAATTCTTTTGGTTGGCTAGAAATATTTGGGCCCGAATAATATTGTACGGAATGGGATGTATCCCGAAGATTAGCTGGGGAGAAAACCTGGAAAGGGGCAAGAGCTATATGCTTATTGCCAATCATACAAGTATGTTAGATATTATGTTAATGCTATGGGTTAGCAAAAATCCGTTTGTCTTTGTGGGAAAGAAGGAGTTGATGAATATCCCGGTCTTTGGATTCTTCTATAAACGGGTATGTATTTTAGTTGATAGGGGGGATAGTAAAAGCAGGATGGCTGTTTACCGCAAGGCACAGCGTAGGCTCAATCAGGGATTGAGTATCTGTATTTTCCCCGAAGGGGGGGTGCCTCCTGAAGAAATAGTGCTAGATACTTTTAAAGATGGCGCTTTCAAAATGGCCATTGCTCATAAAATACCGATCGTTCCAATGATATTTTTAGATAATAAAAAGCGCTTTTCCTATACTTTATTCAGTGGTGGTCCTGGTACAGTAAGAGTAAAGGTGAAGCCATTTGTAATGACCGAAAGTATATTGGAAAATCAAAAAGGCGAACTGAAAGAAAAGATAAGAACGTTGATAATGAAGGAGTTAGAGGAAGATGCCTCTTCAGTATCTTAAAATACCAAAGAGTATAAAAATGCCCTGCTATGGAAACAGGGCATTCAAAAAGTTACTGTATTACAGTAACCAACCTAACCAACATCTTAAAACTTAAAGTTCAAGCCAGAGTATACTCCCATTGAAAATGGCTGAAAATTTCCTGCTGCCTCTGAGAACGTATTTAACTGGTATTTAAACATGGGTTCCAAACTAAGTTGAAGAGAGGTATTAAGTTGATAAGAAACACCTATTCCAAAGTTAGTGCTCACATTAAGATCATTTAAATTATTGGCCTCTCCCATTTCAGTAGCATCACCATTAGATTCTAGTGTTACGGAATTATTGACCAGGAACAAAGAACTTACCCCACCAATAATATTTACCCCAAACTTTTTATTGAAAAGTTGGTATGTAAGTTCTAACGGCACTTCCAAATAACCAAATTCTTGTATCATCTTCCCATTAAGCGAAGGATCTGGGCCGGAGACATCCAGTGCATTTCCTGAAGGTATCTTTCCGCTATTGGTGTTACTTCTTACCACCAGATTGCTGGAGCTTAGGGAATAATCTATGTTGTCTATAATTTCATTGGTGGTTCCATTTATAGAAGAGGAAAAGGAAACATCCCTGGTATCATATCCAAAATCAACTTTATGAACACCAGATCGCAATCTTATTTTATTACTAATGTTATAGGTTACCGCAAGACCATAGCTCACATTAACATTTCCCGATTTAGCATTGTTCTGAAAGCTGCTATGAATAGGAGATCCCTGTGATAAAGAACTAAAGAAAACAGGCGCTATACGGGGTCCAACAGCCCATTTCCCTGAGGCATTATCCTTTTCAGTTTCCTCATCCTGAGCCGCTACAGCATCATAAATGGAGATTTTATCGTCTTTTTTTAGCTCGTTTTGGGAATCTGGGGCTTTCTTCTGTTGCTCGGAATTAGAATTGTTGGCAAGTGCTTCTTTACTTAGGCCCAATCGCTTTTCTTCAGCTGTAACTTTGTTATTCTCAGCGTCATTCGTCCCGGAGCTAGGTTCGGTTTGTGCTATCTCGCTCACCGCTTGAGAGCCGGAGTCATTCTCATTTATAATAGATACATTCACCTCTTTATTGTTACCTGGGGTAACATTGACCAGTATGCTACCATTTTCCTTTCCTCCCTCTTTTTCATTACCGGGGACCAAATTAATTTTTTCTGCACTTACCCCTTTCTCGGTGAGACTTTCATCAGCATCATTTTCGGATACATCAGAAAGTACATTCTCTGCATCTGTACTTTCCAAGGTTCTTATTTCTCCCTGTTTTTCTGTACCATTATTCAGATCTGAAGGATCATCAGTCCCAGAAGGAGCTTGTGTCTTGGTTATGATCTCATTAGTTTTAGGAAGCTCTTCTTTTGGGAGAAAGAGAAATAAACCAATGATCAGTATTGCAGCCACGCCACCCAATTGCCACCAAATAGGTAAAAGACGACGTTTTTTATGCTTTCTATCTAAGGAAGAAGCAATATTATTCCATACATGCTCCTCTGGCAATTGACTATAATTCAGAAGCTTCTCCTGAAATATTTTTTCTATGTTCTTTTTTTTCATGCCTATTTACTTAAGCAATGTTGATATTTTCATTCTTTAATTTCTCTTTCAAGATCTTCTTTGCTCTAGACAGATTAGATTTAGAAGTTCCTTGTGAAGTACCTAATAGTTCACTGATCTCTTTATGAGTATAGCCATCCAGCACATATAAATTGAATGTAAGGCGATATTTAGTTGGCAATTCCTGTACGTACTGAAGTAGCGTAGAGAGTTGAATATCTGAATACTCGTAATCTTCTTCCTGCTCCTCCTCCAAATTATCTGTAACAAGCTTCAAATATTGATCCTTGCGATATTTCTGAAGCACCGTATTTACGGTGATCCGTTTGATCCAGCCTTCAAAAGAACCCTTGTATTTAAACTGCCCTATCTTATCAAAAATGGTCAAAAAGCTATCGTGCAGATTATCTTCTGCTTCGGTCTTGTTGCGGGAATATTTAAGGCATAGTCCGAATAGGACACTGGCATATTTTCGATATAGCTGCTCCTGTGCCTTTCTATCTCCCTTTTTACAATGTTGAATGAGCTTTTCTAGACTCACAATGTTGGTCAGATTTTGATCTCTCTTCCTATAAGATCATTAGTTTACGGGGACCTCAATCTCAATGTACTGGTCTATTCCATTTTCATCTTCTCCATTCCAAAACCTAAAAAGATAGGTGCCTTCATAAAGAACGATAAAATTAAAGGAAGTTTCCAACTCTTCCACCGCCAGAGTACACGATTCCTCATAGAATTCTGAGCCTATGGCTACTACATTTCGGGTCGTAGTTGCTTCGTTTGTTATATCAAAACCTTCAAAGAAAAAGCAACCGCTGGGACGCACATATGTAACGCTGATCTCATAGGTCTCATTAAGGTCGAATGATTCAGGAAGCTCTGCACTTACGATCTGTAACGGCACAAAACGAAAATTGACCCTGTCATCTTCAAGCTTACAAGATTGGAAGATCAAGACAAGAAAACATAGTACAATAGGTATAGATCTCTTAAAGCTCATCTCAATATTGTTTCTCTTAAGATGAAAATAAAAAGGAAGGGTTGCTTTTCTTAAAATGAAGTGTAGTTTAGCTCTTAAGAGCTGAAATAGCCTCCTTTATTTTACTTTCTAATTCTTCGGATAACTCAGGATTATCCTTTAGAAGTGCTTTTACGGCATCTCTACCCTGCCCAAGTTTGGTGTCACCATAGCTAAACCAGGAACCACTCTTTTTAATGATCTCAAATTCTACCCCAAGATCCAGGATCTCTCCTATTTTGGAGATACCTTCCCCATACATGATATCAAATTCGGCCATTTTAAAAGGAGGGGCCACTTTATTTTTCACCACTTTAACCCGAGTTTTATTTCCCTGTACTGCTCCATCCGTATCTTTTATCTGAGTAGACCTTCTGATATCCAATCTAACGGAAGCGTAGAATTTTAAAGCATTACCACCTGTGGTTGTTTCAGGATTCCCAAACATGATCCCGATCTTTTCCCGAAGCTGATTAATAAATATTACGGTACAATGTGTCTTACTTATGGAAGCCGTTAGTTTCCTTAGGGCCTGAGACATTAAACGGGCATGTAAACCCATTTTTGAATCTCCCATTTCCCCTTCGATCTCACTTTTAGGCGTTAATGCGGCAACTGAATCAATGATCACGATGTCTATGGCACCAGAGCGGATTAGATTATCAGCAATTTCCAGGGCTTGCTCCCCATGATCTGGTTGTGAAATTATGAGGTTGTCTATATCTACACCCAATTTTTCTGCGTAGAATCTGTCAAAGGCGTGTTCCGCATCAATAAAAGCAGCAATACCTCCATTTTTTTGAGCTTCTGCAATAGCGTGTAAGGTAAGCGTGGTTTTTCCAGACGATTCCGGCCCGTATATCTCAACCACTCTTCCCCTTGGATATCCTCCTACCCCTAAAGCTATATCTAGTCCCAATGATCCTGAAGGAATGACCTCAACATCGGCCACTACAGAATCTCCCATCTTCATTACAGCCCCTTTCCCATAGGTCTTATCCAATTTATCAAGGGTTAATTTAAGGGCTTTTAACTTCGCTTCTTTCTCATTGCTCATGTCTTCTGTGTCTTTATTTTAAGGGTGACTAAATTACTACTTCTTTTTGCATAACACAACGGCAAAAGCAACCTTTTTACTTTTGTCTCATCTTACTTAAAAATATTTTTATTTGTTGTTCACTTTACTGGTAATACCTCTATGGAAAAGAAAATTTCCTTAAAGTGATCTTTTAGAGCCCTGTATTTCAGGGCTCTTTTTATTTGAATACGATTGAAAAGCTGTACTTTTACATCCTAAATTTCATTCAACTTAATAACGGTATAGCATGCAACTGTACAATACATTAAGTGCGAAAGAAAGGGAAGCTCTTATTGAGGAGGCCGGTAAAGAACGCCTCACTATCTCCTTTTATAAATACGCACACATTGGGAATACACACATCTTCAGGAACCATCTTTTTATTGAATGGAATGCCCTTGAGGTCCTCGGGAGGATCTATGTAGCCCATGAAGGTATCAATGCACAACTATCGGTTCCGGCCGAGAATTTTCAACTTTTTAAGAAACAGCTGGATAGCATTACATTTTTGGAAAATGTTCGCCTGAACATTGCCATAGAACAGAGCAATAAATCCTTTCTCAAGCTTAAGGTAAAGGTTCGTAAGAAGATTGTTGCAGATGGCCTTAATGATAAAACCTTCGATGTTACCAATAAAGGCATTCATGTTGGAGCCGAGACCTTTAATGAACTTATTGAAGATCCGGATGCTATTTTGGTTGATATGCGGAACCACTATGAAAGTGAGATCGGCCATTTTAAAAATGCCATTACTCCAGACGTGGATACCTTTAGGGATTCATTAGATATCATAGAAAAAGATCTGTCTGACTTTAAAGAAGACAAAAAACTGGTTATGTACTGTACCGGGGGGATCCGTTGTGAAAAAGCCAGTGCCTATTACAAGCATAAGGGGTTTAAGAATGTTTACCAATTGGAAGGAGGTATCATTGATTATGCCAGACAAGTAAATTCAAAAGGCCTGGAAAATAAATTCCTGGGAAAGAATTTTGTCTTTGATCATCGCCGCGGAGAACGGATTACAGAAGATGTTATTGCTAACTGTCATCAATGTGGCGAGCCTTTTGATACCCATGTAAATTGTGCCAATGAAGCGTGCCATTTATTGTTTATTCAATGTGATGCCTGTGCAGAAAAAATGGATCAGTGTTGTTCTGATCACTGTAAAGAAATACATGCCTTACCCATAGAAGAGCAGAAAAAACTTCGAAAAGGAAAAACAGACAGCAATAAGATATTCAAAAAGGGTAGATCCCAGGTCCTTACGTATAAAAAGTCTCCTTCCCAGAAGGAGATGGACATTTTTAGTTCACGTTAAAAAAGTAGTATCTTTACCTTTAAGAATTTTTGATGAACGCATTTTGGATAAAATATTCATTTTTATTCAAATCAAGATATTAATATATGGGTTGTAGCAGTTGTTCAACCGGTGAGGATGGACAGCCTAGGGGATGCAAGAACAATGGTACTTGCGGTACAGATGGTTGTAATAAATTAACGGTATTTGACTGGCTTTCAAACATGTCACTTCCCAATGGTGAAAAACCATTTGATTGTGTGGAAGTGCGGTTTAAAAATAGCAGAAAGGAATTTTACAGAGTTGGGGAAGATCTTACGCTATCCATGGGTGATCTGGTAGCTACACAGGCCAAATCTGGCCATGATGTGGGAATGGTTACCTTGGTGGGGGAGTTGGTCAGGATTCAAATGAAAAAGAAAAAGGTGGCTTTTGACGATGAAGAGTTACCAAAGGTCTACCGAAAGGCTACACAGAAGGACATTGATAAATGGCAAAAATGTCGGGATAAGGAAGACGAAATTAAAAAAAGGGCCAGGGAAATGGCCATATTACTCCGCCTCCAAATGAAGATCTCTGATGTTGAATTTCAGGGAGATGGATCAAAGGCAACTTTTTACTACACTGCAGAAGACCGAATAGATTTCAGACAATTGATAAAAGATATGGCCAAAGCTTTTGGCATTCGTATTGAAATGCGCCAGATAGGCTATCGCCAGGAGGCACAGCGATTGGGAGGAATTGGATCATGTGGCAGAGAATTGTGTTGCTCTACCTGGCTTACAGACTTCCGTTCTGTAAGTACGTCCGCTGCACGGTATCAGCAATTATCTTTAAACCCTCAGAAATTAGCAGGGCAGTGCGGAAAACTAAAATGTTGTCTTAATTATGAATTGGATATGTACCTGGATGTGTTAAAGGATTTTCCGTCACAAGACAGTAAGTTGTTCACGGAGAAAGGAATGGCCTTTTGTCAAAAAACGGATATATTTAAGGGACTTCTGTGGTTTTCATACAAAGAGGACCCGGCCCATTGGCATACCTTAACCAAGGAACAGGTAAAAGAGATCTTAGTGAAAAATAAACAAAAGGAAAAAGTGGCTAGCCTGGAGATGTATGCCATTGACAATCTTGAGAAAGAACCTACCCTTTTTGAGAATACCGTAGGCCAGGATAGTCTTACACGATTTGATCGCCCTAAGAATAACAACAGAAGAAGGAAAAATAAAAAAAGAAGAAAGCCTACAAAACCCTCCAATAAAAATGCCTAGATCTTATATGTTGACACTGGTCAGTGGCCTGTTATTTCTAGGTTGTGGAAAAGGCCCTGTATATTCAGAATTTCAAGCGCTGGATGGTGGCAGCTGGCAACGGGACAATATCAAAGAATTCAAGATCTCAGATCTTGAGGCAAATCAGGATTATCAGATGTATATTAATGTTCGGAATGATAATACCTATCCATACAGTAATTTGTTCCTGATCACTGAATTGGAATACCCGGATGGCGCAACCTATGTTGATACACTGGAATATGTAATGGCCAATGCTGACGGAACATGGTTAGGCAAGGGATATGGAAGTATCAAAGAAAATAAATTATGGTATAAGGAAAACATCAATTTTCCCGTTAAAGGCGTATATATTGTACGTATTGAACATGCAATGCGAAAGAACGGCACTGTTGACGGGATTGTGGAATTACCCGGCATAACAGATGTTGGAGTGGAAATTGAAAAGAAATAGCACCCATGGCACGCGCCCGTAAAAAAACTTCGAACACCTCATTTTATCCATATATTAAATGGTTTTGGATCCTTTTTCTTTCTGGGGTA
The DNA here is from genome assembly GCA_024639765.1 of Eudoraea sp. GTDB lineage: Bacteria > Bacteroidota > Bacteroidia > Flavobacteriales > Flavobacteriaceae > Muriicola. Next base: position 17,724 of record JAHEHU010000023.1, on the reverse strand, counting down.
CTGTCCGTTCTATTCATATTTCTTTTGGCATCTTGGGGTGCTTTTGGAGAAATGCCCACTTTTGAAAGACTGGAGAATCCTAAAACAAATTTGGCCACAGAGATCATTTCATCAGATGGTGCCACACTAGGGAAATTTTATCTGGACGATAATCGAACTCCTGTGGATTATAAGGATTTACCTAAGAATTTAGTAGATGCCCTGGTAGCCACTGAAGATGCCAGATATTATGACCATTCCGGCATCGACGGTATAGGTACGCTAAGGGCCGTGGTCTTTTTAGGTCAGCGTGGAGGTGCCAGCACCATTTCACAACAATTGGCCAGACAACTTTTTGTTGGGGTGCGTTCCAAGAATCTTTTTCAGGCTGTAACCCAGAAGATCAAAGAATGGGTGATAGCTACCCGCTTGGAGCGCAGATATACCAAACAAGAGATCATAGCCATGTATATGAATATCTATGATTTTGGGTATAATGCCGATGGAATTCGTTCAGCTTCCCGAATTTATTTTGGGAAGGAACCCAGGGATCTCAAGATCGAAGAATCTGCTGTTTTAGTGGGCATGCTTAAAAACTCTTCTCTCTACAATCCAATACGACGGGAAAAGCTAGTGCGTGATCGCCGAAATACGGTTCTGGCACAAATGGAAAAGTACGATTTTATCAACGAAAAGGTAAAGGACTCCCTTCAGAAGACAAAAATGGACATCAACTTTAGTCCGGAATCGCATCGCGAAGGGTTGGCTACTTATTTTAGAATGTATTTACAGGGATATTTGAATGACTGGATCAAAAAGAATCCCAAACCGGTAACAGAAGAGGGAGAGCGAGATACCTGGAATATATACCTGGACGGACTAAAGGTCTATACTACCATAGATTCCAGAATGCAAAAAAATGCAGAAGACGCTGTTGGCGAGCATATGAAACGTTTGCAAGCCGAGTTTTTTCATCAGAATACACCCGCCAGAAATCCAACAACACCCTTTACGGACCTCGAAAAAGAAGAGATAAACAGGATTCTGGAGCGGGCTATGAAAAACTCCGATCGTTGGAGGAAAATGAAAGCAGAGGATAAAACCGAAGAAGAGATAAGGGCTTCGTTTACGGAAAAGACGGAAATGACGGTTTTTGACTGGAACAGCGATACACAGGAGAAGGACACCATAATGACCCCACTCGATTCTATTCGTTATTACAAGACATTTCTACGATCGGCCATGATGTCTATGGAACCACAAACAGGGCATGTAAAAGCCTGGGTAGGCGGGTTAAATTACAAGCATTTTCAGTACGATAATGTAATACAAGGTGCACGGCAGGCAGGATCAACTTTTAAGCCATTTGTATATGCCGCTGCCATAGATCAGTTACGAATGTCTCCCTGTGATCAATTGCCAGATAGTCAATACTGTATTGAAGCACAGAAACATGGAAATCCAGAACCCTGGTGTCCTAAGAATTCGGATGGGAAATATTCAGGGAATATGTTTACCCTAAAGCATGCCCTGGCTAATTCTGTGAATACGGTGACCGCTCAACTCATAGATATGGTAGGCCCAAAACCTGTAGTATCTATCGTAAAGGATCTGGGTCTTACGGGAGAAATTTTAGAGGTGCCCTCTATCGCCCTTGGAACTCCCGATTTTAATGTCTATGAAATGGTGGGGGCCTATGGTGCATTTGCTAATCAGGGGGTATATGTTAAGCCTGTGATGGTAACACGTATTGAAGATAAGAATGGAACTGTATTGTACGAATATGTTCCGGAAACGAAAGATGTCTTGAGCAAAGAAGTGGCCTATGCCATGGTCAACCTATTGGAAGGAGTTACCGAGGGTGGTTCAGGAACACGATTAAGACATAGTTCAGCAAAGGACCAGGACGTGTATAAGGAGGTCATTACAGGGTACCCCTATGGATTTACGAATCCTATTGCCGGTAAAACCGGGACCACGCAAAATCAAAGTGACGGCTGGTTTATGGGAATGGTACCTAATCTGGTTACCGGTGTTTGGGTAGGGGGTGAAGACCGGGCTACACACTTTAAGACTATTGCCTATGGACAGGGAGCCTCTATGGCATTGCCTATCTGGGGTCTGTACATGAAAAAAAATTACGAAGACCCGGATCTGGGAGTTTCCAAAGAAGAATTCATAGCACCAGAGAATATGACCATCAATCTGGATTGTTCCAAGTTGGAACAGGCGGTTGAAGAGGAAAATGATCTGGAGAATGATCTGGACGACCTTGATTTTTAATTCGATAAACAAGAAGATATAACTATCATATGATCCACAAAGGTGTTAAAGATGCTCAGGAAGCACTGCTAGGTGTTAAAGACGGAATGACTTTTATGCTGGGAGGTTTTGGACTTTGCGGCATTCCAGAGAATGCCATTTCAGAGCTCGTAAGACTGGGGATCAGCAACCTCACTTGCATTAGTAACAATGCCGGTGTAGACGATTTTGGCCTGGGCCTGCTTCTACAAAAGCATCAGATAAAAAAAATGATCTCTTCTTATGTAGGCGAGAACGATGAGTTTGAGCGACAAATGCTCAGTGGAGAACTGGAAGTTGAACTAACACCCCAGGGAACCCTTGCAGAAAAATGCAGGGCTGCACAGGCTGGTTTTCCTGCGATCTACACCCCGGCCGGGTATGGAACTGAAGTGGCAGAGGGAAAAGAAACCAGGGAATTCAATGGAAAAATGTATGTGTTGGAATATGCCTACGAAGCGGACTTTGCTTTTGTAAAGGCCTGGAAGGGAGATGAAGCAGGCAACCTTATCTTTAAAGGCACTGCCCGCAATTTTAATCCGTGTATGTGTGGTGCTGCAAAAATAACAGTAGCAGAAGTAGAAGAGCTGGTACCCGCAGGACAATTAGACCCCAACGAGATACACATACCAGGTATCTTTGTACAACGGATATTTCAAGGAAAGCACTACGAAAAACGGATTGAACAACGAACTGTAAGACCCCGAAACTAATGCTTGATAAGAACGGTATAGCAAAAAGGATTGCCAAAGAGGTAAAGGACGGGTACTATGTGAACCTGGGGATTGGTATACCAACACTCGTCGCTAATTTTGTTCGCAACGATATCAGTGTTGAATTCCAAAGTGAGAATGGTGTTCTTGGTATGGGCCCTTTCCCTATTGATGGGGAAGAAGATGCCGATTTAATTAATGCAGGAAAACAAACTATTACAACCTTACCAGGAGCTTCTTTTTTCGATTCTGCCCTTAGCTTTTCCATGATCAGAGGGAAGCATGTAGACCTTACCATATTGGGAGCAATGGAGGTATCGGAAAATGGTGATATTGCCAATTGGAAAATTCCCGGGAAGATGGTTAAGGGTATGGGAGGGGCCATGGATCTGGTAGCTTCGGCAGAAAATATCATTGTGGCGATGATGCACACCAATAAGGCAGGCGAATCCAAATTATTAAAACGATGTACGCTTCCTTTAACGGGTGTAGGCTGCGTAAAAAAGATCGTTACCAATCTAGCCGTACTTGAGGTGATACCGGAAGGTTTTAAATTATTGGAACGAGCCCCTGGAGTTTCGGTTGAGGCCATTCAAAATGCCACCGAAGGTGAGCTTCTTGTTGAGGGAGACATCCCGGAAATGGATCTCTAACCACCACAAACTTCAGTATTGACAACTTTTTTGTAAAGTTTAACAACAATTATTCATAGAAATTAACGTTGTAGTCTTACTTTAGAGCACATTCGAAAATGGAAGTCCCCAAGTCTAATTTTAAACCTAAAAGCAATGGACACCCAATCAAATCAGGCTTCTTCTGAAGAGAAAGTTCAAGTCTACAGAAATGATTTTTACAACGGTATTTTACAGCTGGCTAAAAAGCTATTTATGTTCTAATACCATTAAAGATTTTAAGAGAAAGGAGTAACGCCAATGGTTTTACTCCTTTTTTTATTTTAGTCCTGTTATCTTAAGACATGGAACTTTTGTTGCATCAATGTTCAATGGCAGACCTGGATCAACTTGTTTTGATCTCAAGGCAGACCTTTATAGATGCTTTTGCCACACAAAACAATGCGGAAGATTTTGAACAGTATTTAAATTCTGCATTGACCAGAGAAAGGATAGCCAGTGAATTAGAACATTCCCATACTTCGTTTTACTTTGTCCTCAACAATAAGGACGAAACAGTTGGCTTTTTTAAAGTAAATGACGCGAAGGCACAAACAGATATTTTTGATGAGACATCCTATGAATTGGAACGTATTTATGTTGTTTCAGGCTATCAACAACTTGGAGTAGGTACTTGGATGATAGATCGGGTTATTAGCTTAGCCCAAAAAGCTAAGAAGGCTTATATATGGTTGGGGGTTTGGGAAGAAAATGTAAGGGCCATTAGATTTTATGAGAAAAAAGGATTTATCAAATTTGGGAAACACCCCTATTATATTGGGAAAGACAAACAAATGGATTGGCTCATGAAATTAGATTTAACTACCTTGTAAGTCTTAATTACGACCTATGAAAAAAGGACTGATTTACCTCATAGCCCTAAGCACCACACTAAACGTATTTTCACAAGAGACCCGTTATTTTCCTGAACGGAATGCTGATTGGGTGATAAAAAGCCCTACAGAATTTTCCATCAATGAGTCAGCCTTACAAAAGGCAGTGACCTTTGCGATGAACAATGAATATTCAGGATCCCGTGATCTCCGGATTGCGATCTTAAAAGGATTTGAGAGAGAACCTTTTCATGAGATCCTGGGACCCACTAAAAAAAGGGGAGGCCCCGCTGGGGTCATCCTAAAAAACGGTTATGTTATCGCCTCCTGGGGTGATACTAAACGGGTAGATATGACCTTTAGTGTTACCAAGAGTTTCCTTTCAACCGTGGCAGGTCTTGCCGAAGACAGGGGTATCATTGAAGACACATCAGATAAGATGGGCCAATATATTTGGGATGGTACTTTTGATGGGGCACACAATTCAAAGATCAGTTGGGAACATCTCTTACAGCAAAATTCAGACTGGTCAGGGGAATTATGGGGCGGTAAGGATTGGGCAGACAGACCCCCGAGAGAAGGAGGCCTCGATGATTGGAAATTCAGGAAATTAAATGAACCCGGAACGGTCATGGAATACAATGATGTACGTGTAAACCTGCTCGCCTATAGTCTTACCCATGTATGGAGAAAACCCTTGCCTGCTGTGTTAAAGGAACATCTTATGGATAAGATAGGGGCCAGTACCACCTGGCGATGGTTTGGTTACGAAAATGCGTGGACCGAGGTGGACGGTGTTGATGTGAAGTCGGTCACCGGAGGTGGGCATTCCGGGGGTGGAATTTTTATAAATACGGAGGACATGGCCCGTTTCGGCTTGCTTTTCCTTAACGAGGGTAAATGGAATAATGATCAACTGATCAGTCAAAGATGGATAAAGAAGGCTACCGCGGCTTCAACTCCAAATCCCAACTACGGCTATCTCTGGTGGCTGAATAAGAAGGGGGATCGTCATGTGGAAGGATGGTCCGAGGACCTGTACTATGCAGCTGGTTTTGGGGGTAATTTTATTGTCATTGATAAGGAGCACGATCTTGTAATGGTAACCAGATGGTTAGAACCCGGCAAACTAGAGGACTTTATGACCCTGGTCTTAGAAGCTCTCTGATCAGATACGGTTAATGATCTCTGCCGCTTGTAATAAAGTATCATCTGTTTTGGCAAAACAGAACCGTAATTGCTTCAGGTCTAGCTGATCGAGACAAAAGACAGAAATTGGAATACTCGCCAGCCCTTTCTCTTTGATGAGGCGGGTAGCAAACGCCACATCGCCTTCATCAGTTATTTTAGAATAATCGAGGAGCTGAAAATAGGTGCCCCGTGTTGGGGTAAATGTAAATCTCGAAGGCGTAATAGCCTCCAAAAACAGGTCTCGTTTACGCTGAAAGAAAGCGGATAACCCCAGGTATTTTGATTCATTTTGCAGATAGGAGACCAGGGCTTTTTGAATTGGGTGGTTCACTGCATAAACATTGAATTCATGGATCTTCCTGAATTCTTTCATCAATGGAGCAGGGGCGGCACAATAGCCCATTTTCCAGCCTGTAACATGGAAGGTCTTTCCAAAGGAGGCCATAACAAAACTCCGTTCCGCCAATTCTGGATACCTGGAAACACTTTCATGTCTTTGGTCATCAAAAATCATATGTTCATACACCTCATCACTCAACACCAAAATATCAGTGTCACGTAAGCTGACGGCTAGTTCTTTCATGTCCTCTGCGGAGAGGATACTGCCACTTGGATTGTGTGGTGTATTGATGATAACAAGGCGGGTTTTAGATGTAATGCTGGCTCTGAATGCATCCCAGTCTATCTTAAAATCCTTTCCTTCCATCTGGATAAATACGGGAACGCCCCCGTTGATCTCAATGGCAGGTTCATAGCAGTCATAGGCAGGTTTAAAAATGATCACCTCATCTCCCTTATGAACAACGGCGGTAATGGCCGTAAATATTCCCTGAGTTGCGCCGGCCACCATGATGATCTCCTTTTCCGGGGCATATCGTCTTCCATAAAGTTGTTCAATTTTAGTGCTGATAACCTCCCTTAGCGAATAAATACCTTCCATAGGGGCGTACTGATTAGCACCCTTTCTCATTGCTTCAGAAACCAGTTCAATAAGTTGTGGATCTGTTTCAAAATTTGGAAAACCCTGGGAGAGATTCAAAGCATTGTGCTCTCTTGCCATTTTTCCAATGATAGTAAAAATGGAAGATGGGCAGTTTGGCAGTTTGGAAATCAAGGTAGAAATCAAAAGAACCTGTTTTGGTGATCAGATAAATGTAATAAAATTGTGAACGGGTAGAACATTAAAAACCCCTATCTTTTGATGATAGGGGCTGTTACCTAGAGTAGTAGTGTCTTTTAGCCTTTTAGGGAGGCACTTAAATATTCTCGATTCATCCTGGCAATGTTCTCTAAAGAGATCCCTTTAGGACATTCTACTTCACAAGCGCCGGTATTGGTACAATTCCCAAAGCCTTCAATATCCATCTGCCGTACCATGTTCAATACCCTATCTGTGGCCTCAACCCTTCCCTGAGGAAGCAAGGCAAACTGAGACACCTTGGCGGAGGTAAATAACATAGCACTTGCATTTTTACAAGCTGCCACACAAGCCCCACAACCAATACAAGCGGCGGCATAAAAGGAATCATCTGCCTTCTCTTTTTCAATAGGAATGGAATTGGCATCTATGGTATGTCCGGAAGTATTTACAGAGATAAATCCTCCTGCTTGTTGAATTCTATCGAAAGCGGTTCGATCTATGATAAGATCCTTAATAACCGGAAAGGCCTTAGCCCTGAAGGGTTCTATGGTAATGGTGTCTCCATCATTAAAGCTTCTCATATGCAATTGACAGGCAGTGATCATGGTATCCGGCCCATGAGGACGGCCATTGATCTGCAGGGAGCATGTTCCGCAGATCCCTTCTCTACAATCGTGATCGAACTCAATTGGCTCTTCGCCTTTGGTAATAAGTTCTTCATTTAGAATGTCTAACATCTCTAAAAAGGACATGTCTCCTTCTATCCCCTCCATGGTATAGTCTACCATCTTTCCTTTAGAGGCGGCATCTTTCTGACGCCATATCTTCAAATATATTTTCATAGCTATTTATTTGTAAGAACGTGTCTTTAATTCAATATTTTCATACACCAGGTCTTCTTTGTGAAGCTTGGCATCTTTAGGCTCACCTTTGTATTCCCAGGCTGCCACGTATTTAAAATTCTTATCATCTCGTAATGCTTCCCCTTCCGGAGTTTGATATTCTTCACGGAAATGTCCGCCACAGGACTCTTTGCGTTCCAGTGCATCTTTGGCAAATAATTCACCAATTTCAAGGAAATCGGCTACGCGTCCGGCTTTTTCCAATTCCTGATTTTTCGAATTTGCCTCTCCCGTAACTTTTACATTCTCCCAGAAATCCTTGCGTAAGGCTGCGATCTCTTTGATAGCCTCTTTGAGACCTTTCTCGTTCCTGCTCATACCACATTTATCCCACATGATCTTGCCCAGCTTTTTGTGGTAATAATCTACAGAATGAAGGCCTTTTCCAGACATCAATTTGTTGATCCTTTCCGTTACATGCTTCTCTGCTTCTTCAAATTCCGGACTATCGGTTGGGATCTTTCCGGTCCTTATATCATCAGAAAGATAATCTCCTATGGTATATGGGAGCACAAAATATCCATCGGCCAACCCCTGCATTAGGGCTGAAGCTCCTAGTCTGTTGGCTCCGTGATCACTAAAATTCGATTCTCCAACAGAATAACATCCCGGAACGGTGGTCTGTAAATTATAATCGACCCATAATCCGCCCATGGTGTAATGCACGGCCGGGTAGATCATCATAGGGGTCTTATATGGGTTTTGATCTACGATCTTTTCGTACATCTGGAAGAGGTTACCGTATTTTGCTTCAATGATCTCTTCGCCTAACTGTCTTACAGTGTCAGCATCCGGATCTTTAATCCCAGAGGTATATGCTTTTTCCGTACCATAGCGTTTTATAGCCGCAGCAAAATCCAGATATACTGCTTCTCCCGTTTTATTTACCCCATAACCGGCATCACAACGCTCTTTTGCTGCACGTGAAGCCACATCTCTTGGTACCAGGTTTCCAAATGCAGGATATCGTCTTTCAAGGTAATAGTCTCTATCCTCTTCTTTAAGTTCTGTAGGTTTTAATTTACCCTCACGAATGGCCTTAGCGTCCTCTAATTTTTTAGGTACCCAAATACGCCCATCATTTCTTAAAGATTCGGACATAAGGGTTAGTTTGGACTGGTGTTCCCCTGATACCGGGATACAGGTTGGATGGATCTGTGTGAAGCACGGATTAGCGAAAAAGGCACCTCTTCTGTGTGTGCGCCAGGCCGCCATTACATTAGCTCCCATACAATAGGTGGAAAGGAAAAAGAGATTTCCGTAACCACCGGAAGCAATCACTACTGCATGTGCAGAATGCCTTTCAATTTCTCCTGTCACCAGGTTCCGAGCAATGATCCCCCTGGCTTTCCCATCAACCTTTACAAGATCGAGCATTTCATGACGGGTATACGATCGAATCTTACCACGCTGTATTTGCCTGTTCATGGCCGAATAAGCCCCAAGCAATAATTGCTGACCTGTTTGTCCTTTGGCATAAAAGGTTCTGGAAACTAAAACACCCCCAAAAGATCTGTTGTCTAACAGACCACCGTACTCTCTGGCAAAAGGAACCCCTTGTGCCACACATTGGTCAATAATATTACCAGAAACCTCTGCAAGCCGATATACATTGGCTTCCCTGGATCTATAATCTCCTCCTTTGATGGTGTCATAGAAGAGTCTGTAATCACTGTCCCCATCACCCTGGTAGTTCTTGGATGCGTTGATACCTCCCTGAGCAGCAATAGAATGCGCTCTTCTGGGTGAATCCTGATAGCAAAAGGTCTTTACGTTATATCCTAATTCTGCCAGTGTTGCGGCAGCCGAACCTCCGGCAAGTCCTGTACCAACCACAATGATATCAATGTTCCGCTTGTTCGCCGGGTTCACCAGGTCAATATCGTTCTTATGTTGTGTCCATTTATCGGCCAGCGGCCCCTTTGGAACTTTAGAATCTAGAATGCCCATATCTTAATGTATTATTGGGTTGAAATGATGGTATAGTGCAATAAAAGCAAATCCTAAAGGAATTGCCACGGCGTATATCTTGGTAAAATTTACGATTGCAGGTGTGTATTTATTATTGAGTCCCATGGTTTGAAACGAGGAAGCAAAGCCATGCCAAAGGTGGAGAGAGAGGAGCCCGAAGGAGATCACATAGAGTACAGTTCTCCAGATGGGAGCAAATTTCTCTACGGTCTCGGCATAATAACGGGTAGGATCTTCCGGATTTACCTCAACATATTTAAAAGCCATTTCGTGCAACCAAAAATCGTAAAAGTGCAAGCCTAAAAAGGCAAGGACCACGGCACCAGAATAGATCATATTCCTGGATACCCATGGCGCATTGGCACTTCCTTTGAACTGTACGTATTTAACGCCTCGCGCCCTGTTATTCTGGATCTCCAGAATAATTCCCATTACAAAATGGATGACCACACCTGCTATAAGGATAGGCTGCATAAGGAATTGTACCACAGGATTGTAGCCCATAAAATGGGAAAATTCATTAAAGGTGTCTGGCGAGATCACCGAAGTAAAATTGATGGTGAAATGCAATGCCAGAAATAAGACCAAAAAAATACCAGAAAGGGCCATGACCACTTTTCTGGCTATTGAAGACTGTATGAGTTTAGTCATTATCGAACAAATTTTAAAGTCACAAATTTACGGCAGAAGCCCTTCAATAGCAAACTAAAAGGGCCAATACTTCCAAGCTTTAGCCTAATTTTCACAATCGTTAACCTATGTTCAACAGAAGGAGCCAAAACCCCTTAAAATTAGGGTAAAAATTGAACAAAACAGGCTTTTGTTTTAAGAAGTCTTTTAGTTTTTGGACTCTTTATTTATTCTATGGTAATAGGAGTTCTTTCCTCATTTCCATTTCCTTTCAGAACCAACTCGTAGGACCCTTTTGGCAAATAGGTCTTTCCATCATCTGCGGTTTTCAGGGCCATTTTATTCTTCTTTAGGTAGGCCAATTTTCCTTCTTTTGAAAAAGCCACATCATAGGAAAGAATGTTGTATCCCTTATCTGCCTCAAGATCAAAGGCACTTACTTCTATACCGTCCAGGGTCATTATTTTGGCGTGGTATGGCCCTTTGTTTTTTGAGTAGAATGCAACATCTATTCCCGGGGTATTGGGTTCGGACCAGGAACTTCTGGCATTTCCCCATCGACTCGAATGTTTAAGGGAAGGAATTTCGAAAACCAATAAGTCCATGGATAATTTTTCCGGGGTCAATTCTTGCAGGTGCCCAATATCTGCTTTATAGATACTCCTCCCATGCGTTCCCACTACAAGGTGCCTGGCCTCTGGCTGAATAACCAGGTCATGAACAGCCACATTGGGGATCCCATTTTGAAACAGTTGCCAGGAAGCGCCCTGATCAAAAGTTACGTAAAGACCATTGTCTGTGCCTACAAACAAGAGTTGATCATTTACAGGATCTTCAACAATAACATTAACAGAAGAAGCGGGAAGTCCCTTAGCAATATTGGTCCAGGTTTTTCCCATGTCCTCGCTTTTATAAACATATGGGGTAAAATCATCCCAGCGATATCCATTTAAGCTTGCATAGACCCGCTCCTTTTTATGGGTTGAAGCGGCCACCCGGCTTACCCATAGATCCTGAGGCAATTTATCTGAGATCCGTTCCCAGCTGCCTCCCCCATCGGCACTTAGGTGAATGAGGCCATCATCACTTCCCGTATACAGCAATCCAAATTTAAAAGTAGATTCTGATAGGGTGGTAAGGGTTCCATAGGCTACATTCCCTTCTTTCCCTCCCTTGGTGAGGTCAGCCGAAATAGCCTCCCAATCATCCCCCTGATTAAGGGAACGGTGTAATTTATTACCTCCAAAATAAAGGATGTCCTGATTATGAGAGGAAAGCAAAATGGGCGTCTGCCAGTTAAAACGATAGGGTTTTTCGCCCAATTCATGTTTGGGTTGAATGTATGTTCTTTTATCAGCAGCCAGATCTAACCTAAAATAATTCCCGAATTGGAAACCGGTATACACAATAGAGGAGTTCCTATTATCTATTTGAACCTGCATGCCATCGCCACCCATGATAGACTTCCATGGATACTGCCCCGAGGAGTGCCAACGACTATTCTCCTGCGCATTATGGGGTCCCATCCATACGCCGTTATCCTGTAAGCCTCCGTATACATTATAGGGTTTTTCATGATCTATGTTGATAGCGTAAAACTGCCCTACCTCAGGAGAATTATTCTTGATCCAGTGTGCCCCGTCATCATATGAAATGTTTACACCGCCATCATTCCCATTGATAAGATGCCCCGGTTTTACCGGATTCACCCAAAGTGCATGATGATCCGAATGCACGTTATCCCCATCAATGGACTTATAGGTCTTGCCCCCATCATTAGAGCCAATTAAAGGCACGCCGGCGAGATATATCTTTTCCGGGTTGTTACGGTCTACCCTGATCTGAGCAAAGTAATACCCGTAGCTGTAAAAAAGGTCATCTATATAACTTTCATTCTGTTTCTTCCAGGTTTTTCCTGCATCATTGCTTCGGTACACTTCGGCACCGATCACAGGGGTATCGAACAAGAGCGTATTGGCATCTTCCAGATAGGCTGCCAGGTCTGCCGGCTTTACCACGCCACTTCGCACCATTTCCTTTACATTTTGTGCTTTGTATTTTTCCTGAAAATTGTTGTCCTTCAGAAAGGTATCTAGCTGAACATCTTTCAAATCGAGAAATGCTGCCACAGACATGGTCTTAAAATCTTCCTTGGTCAATACCTCTTTATCGTCTTTCTCTTTGTCAGATTTTGTCCTCCTATACTGATTATCGTGCACTGCGTACACAATATTATTATCAAACACTGCCAGGCCAATTCTGCCTACTCCCTCTCCGCTAGGAAATCCACTATTTGGCCCTGAGATCAGTTTCCAACTATTCCCGGCATCAGTGCTTTTGTATATCCCAGAACCGGCACCATTTCCAGTAAAATTCCAGGCTTTTCGGTCTTTATCCCAGGCTGCAGCATATTGAATGCTAAAATCATTGGGTGAAACAGCAAGATCAATAATACCTGTTTCCTCATTAACAAATAATGTTTGTTCCCATGTCTCCCCCCCATCTGTAGTTTTATAAACACCGCGTTCTGCATTGGGAGAATATAAATGCCCTGTTACCCCAACCACTATTTCGGCCGCATTCGCAGGATTGATCACTATCCTTCCAATATGATGCGAATCTGTAAGTCCCATATGCTGCCAGGTGGCACCTTTGTCTGTTGACTTCAACATCCCGATCCCGGCATAGGAAGAGCGCGAACTATTATTTTCGCCTGTCCCCACCCAGATGGTTCCGGATCGCCAATGCACAGCAATATCGCCTACATTTTGCGTGGCTGTTGCGTCTAAAACAGGCGTAAAGGAGGTGCCATTGTTATTGGTGTGCCATAACCCCCCGGAAGCATAGCCTACATAGAATTCTGTGGGGTCATCTGGATTTACCTCAATATCTACGACCCTGCCACTCATTACAGTGGGGCCTATGTTTTTAAAAGGAATGTTCTTTACCAGAGAAGTATTGGACATGTCTTCCTTCATCTCAACTCCTTCCATGACCATAGCCGAAGAAGAGGCTGGTGTTTGTGCTTTCAGTATAAATACGCCAAGGAAGAAAAACAGGGAAATTTTTAATTTCATGATAGGATATTTAATTTTTTGGAAGGTATGAATTTGACCGACTTATGACAAGTACCTTTTAAAAGATATGTGACAAATAGTTACTTTTGGGAAAACAACAAATCCAAATGAAATACGATCCTATTGAAGCATCCCTTTTTATAAAAAACCGAAAAAAGTTTATGGCTAAGATGAAGCCAAATAGTATTGCGGTTTTTAATTCTAATGATATCTACCCTATTAGTGCTGATAGCACCATGCCATTTCAGCAGCACAGGGATATTTTTTATTTAAGCGGGGTAGACCAGGAAGCCTCAATCCTATTGCTTTTCCCGGATGCGATTAGCAAAGAGCAACGCGAAGTACTGTTCGTAAGGGAGACCAATGATCATATTGCCGTTTGGGAAGGTGAAAAATTATCCAAAGAACAGGGAACCAAGGTATCTGGAATAAAGAATGTTCAATGGCTCAGCAATTTCGACAAGATTTTCTTTGAACTGATGACAGAAGCGGAGACTATTTATTTTAATACGAATGAACACTACAGACAATCCGTAGAAACCCAAACAAGAGAAGATAGATTTATACTAAAATGTAAGGAGCAGTTCCCGGCCCACAGCTGGGCAAAGAGCAATCCTATCTTACAGGAAATAAGGGGGGAGAAAGAACCTGAGGAAATAGCCCTAATGCAACAAGCCTGTAATATTACAGAGAAGGGGTTTAGAAGGATACTACAATTCACCAAACCCGGAGTTTGGGAATACGAGATAGAAGCCGAGTTCCTGCACGAATTTATCCGCAACCGCTCCAAAGGATTTGCGTACACCCCTATCGTAGCCTCGGGGAACAATGCGAATGTATTGCACTATGTTGTAAATAATCAGCAGTGTAAAGCAGGCGATCTTATCCTCCTGGATGTGGGTGCTGAATATGCAAATTACTCGAGCGATATGACCAGGACCATTCCTGTAAGCGGGAAGTTCACCAAAAGGCAACGAGAAGTTTACAATGCCGTTTTACAGGTGAAAAATGAGGCAACAAAAATGTTGGTACCCGGCACCCTATGGGCAGAATACCATAAAGAGGTGGGGAAAATCATGACCTCTGAATTACTCGGATTAGGACTATTAGACAAAGCCGATGTTAAAAATGAGGACAAGGATTGGCCGGCATACAAAAAATACTTCATGCATGGCACCAGCCATCATATTGGTCTGGACACACATGATTACGGACCACTGAAAACCCCTATGAAGGCAAACATGGTCTATACGGTTGAGCCCGGAATTTATATCCCACAGGAGAAATTTGGAGTTAGATTGGAAGATGATGTGGTAGTGCAGGCAAAAGGAGCCCCTTTCAACTTAATGAAGAATATCCCGATTGAAGTTGAGGAAATTGAGGAGTTGATGAAAGAAAGTCAATAATCACAATGTTCCCCATTAAATACATTCATCTGATACTAGTAATCCTTGGTTTAAATCAGGCTGTTTGTCAGGATTTGAACGGAAAGTGGTATTTAAGAGACGTCAATTTTAAAGAACATGACCACCAAGAATTTATGCAACTTCTAAATTAATAGGTCATCAATAATAGACACTTTCGTTGAATTCAAAAGAATGATCCCAAAAGTTTTCAGGATGTTATTTGCTATTTTGATATATTGCTCTTCGATACGATAGTACGTTGGCAACTAGAAAAGTGAGCAGTGCAGGAAGTATCCATCCCATTTGAACGGAGCTTAAAGGGATGTAATGATTAATGGAAGTCATGCTGTCTGAAAAACCAATGCTCGAGAGAAAGTCGGGAACGCTAAAAAGCATCGTCACAATTACCACAGCTTTAAACACCCCGGGCGTGGTCCAAGTATTTGGCATCACATTCAGGAGGATAAGGACTATGGTAATGGGATAAATGAACATCAAGGCAGGTAGTGCTACATCTATAATATAGCCAACGTTCAACTGACCCATAAGAACTCCCATTATACTGCCTAAGACAACTGTGATAACATAGGCTTTTTTGGAGGTTACAAATCTGCTTTTCACAAAATCGCCCGTACCGGCCACGATCCCAACAGCTGTAGTAAAACAGGCCAGGCTTACCAGAATACTAAAGATAAATTTACCAGTATTTCCTAGGGTCCTTAAACTCATCTGCTGCAGCAGATCTGTCCTGGTGATATCCGGATCTGTACCTATATGCAATAAAGAGGCAGAAAGCATAAGGCCTGCGTAGACCAGAAATAATGCAAGCCCCGCCATCCATCCGGCATTGGTGATAAGCTTCTTTTTATGGGCATACTCCTTCCCGGTATTTTTCAGATTAATTGAGACAATAATGACACCACCAACCACTACGGCTCCAATGGCATCAAAGGTTTGGTATCCTTCAATAATGGCATAGCTCAGGGGATTTGAGATGGTGGTTGTTCCAAAAGTGAAGGGCTCCACATAGATAATAAGACCTATTATGGCAACAAGGATCACTAAAATAGCAGGGGTCATGATCTTTCCTATGATGTCCAGAATTTTAGTTCTGTTCAGGGCAAAGATCATAACCAGAAGAAAGTAGATAAAACTACTCAATAGCGGGGCACTATTAAACAATGGGGCTATGGCCATTTCATGGGTTACGGAAGCCGTCCTGGGAGAAGGCAAACTTATGGAAATTGCATACACCAAAATGCAGTATACCAAACTAAAGCCTGGCGACACCTTTTTTGCAAAATCGAACATAGTGCCTTGCAACCTGGCATGGGCCCTGATACCCATGATAGGGATCAACACGGCAGAAACAGCAAATCCTATGGCAACCAACCACCAATCCGGGCCTGCCTTTAAACCTAACTGCGGAGGTAAGATGAGATTTCCGGCTCCAAAAAACAGGGAGAATAGCGCAAAAGAGGTGATCCAAAGTTCTTTGGTTTTATACATCCTGCCAATTAAGTTTCGAAAGATAGAAGAAATTGAAGAAAATGAACGAGCAGATAAATGGAAATTAAGGGGCTTTTTTTGGTGAAAAAGTGGTGTTCATCGAAAAAATGATAAAAATAACGAGGGGCACTCAATAAAAGTTCGATAGTGAACGTTCCTTTCTTAACAAGTGTTTTATGAACCTTTTTATGATTGCTCAACCCTAATTATAACTATTGCTAAACTGAGGTTCCCCAACCTAATTTTGCAACCTAATGACCTACTTTATGAAAAAAATATTCTGTAATATTTTTGGCCACCACTATTCCGTGTCAAAAAAAGTAACCCAGCACATTAAAGAGTACCAATGCGTTCACTGTGGAAAAGAAGTTACCACAGATGTGAGCGGTAATTTATCTGTTTTGACACCTGAGTTACAAGATATTAATCATACGCTGGAAATCATTTACCAAAAAAGACATGCTGGAGAACAGCAAGTAGCATAATATACCCTAGCCGAAGGAATTCCAACCCTGGGCTGTTAGTGGTATACTGGTATTATTCCTGGAAATTAAGTGTGCACCCTGATCTGCTTCTGTCAAATGCCCCACGACAGTAAGATTAGGGTTGCCCTTTATTTTTGGGAATTCTTTTTGGTCTATAGTGAACAGTAATTCATAGTCTTCCCCTCCACTTAATGCTACTGTAGTACTGTCTAAATTAAATTCTTCACAGACCGAAATAACCGTGGGATCTAAGGGGATCTTTTCCTCGTAGAGCATACAACCTACCTTGCTTTTAGAACATAGGTGCAAGATCTCAGACGATAGTCCGTCGCTGATATCTATCATGGAAGTGGGACTTACATCCAACTCTTTCAGCAGGGTAATAATATCTTTTCTCGCTTCTGGTTTTAGTTGCCTTTCCACGATATAACTATAGGGCGCCAGATCTGGTTGATTGTTTGGATTTACCTTAAAAACCTCTTTCTCTCGCTGCAGTACTTGTAATCCCATATAGGCCGCACCCAGATCGCCGGTTACAACCAACAGGTCATTGGGTTTTCCCCCGCTTCTGTACACCTCTTTATCCTTGGCAACCTCACCAACTGCCGTCACTGATAAATACAATCCTTTGTCTGAAGAGGTAGTATCGCCCCCAACAAGGTCTACCTTATAAAGCTCACATGCTAATTGTATGCCGGCGTATAACTCTTCCAGGGCTTCCAGTGGAAAACGGTTAGATACGCCAATAGAGACCAGCACCTGGCTGGCCATTCCGTTCATGGCATAAATATCACTGAGGTTTACTACTACGGCCTTATACCCAAGGTGTTTGAGAGGCATATAGCTGAGGTCGAAATGGATGCCTTCTATAAGCTGATCGGTAGAGATCAACACTTTTTTATCTTCAAATTGGAG
>JAHEHU010000092.1 GCA_024639765.1 Eudoraea sp. | reverse complement strand
TAAACGGAGATCTGATTGGTCAGGAACCAGAAGTAATTAAATTGGTTGAAACCAATTGGTTTATTTGGAAATCAATGTATCCCAACACCAAAGTATTAAGTACAGATACTGGTTTTTCCAGAAGTTATGGAGATTACCCTTATGGAGATTATCGTTCTAATAATTCATTTTTGATTTTTCCTTTAAGTAGAGATGATCAAAGATTGCCCAGAAAGGAAAGAGTACATGCAATAATTGATGATGAAGATTCAAAAGTATATAGATTTAGTACTTTTAGCGGAGGTAATATTATTAAAGATACTTTTAATAATAAAGATATATTGCTGGTAGGTGGTAATGAAACAATTGTTTCTTTTGAACTTGATAATGAAACTAGCTTCTTAGAGTTTGAATATATTTTTAATGCAACAGAATCTTATTTTAGAGATAATGAAGGAACGGAATGGAATGTGTTTGGTGAGGCAATTTCAGGACCTGGAATAGGTCAAAAATTAAATCCTACAAAGTCATTTATTGCATATTGGTTTTCTATAGGAGCATTTTATCCAAATGCAGAAATTTTTGAAAATTAATTCGTACCGTAAGCATTAATTACTTGATTCACTGGGCTTATTTTCATTCCAAATAGGCCACATTACTTTCCAGGATCCATCCGGTTGGTTTTTAAGAATATCGACATATTTATTATTTGATAAAAGGGTGTCAGGAGAATTTTGAAATAGGATCTAAGCATATCCTTTATACCGCCTAACTGCTATGGAGTCGTTAATCTCAAGTTCCTACGGCTATCATAACCTTACTCCACTCTTTTTGTTCTTTCTGATTAATGCTTTAAATTAATTGAAGTAAACTTAGGACGACTGTAATTCCATACATTAAAGAGGACCAATTAAATAAGGCATACAATTCGAATAACTATTAAGTAGGCAAGTTGTAAAATAGCTGGGTAACAAACAGTTCACGGTCCTGGCTGAGAACCTGCCTGCTGTACCACCGGCTTGGCAGGGACCATCTCGCCACAGGCAGGAAGCCCGGCCTACCCATTTCACAACCTCTTCATTATCATTTATAAAAAATATAGATTAATTGGTCTTACTTTAGAAGTGTTGTATCGAGTATTTTTGTTTGGAAAGGATTATGCAGTAAATTGTGAGACTCATTTGTAATAGCTAATATTACACCTTCGAAATAAAATGATAAAAGCGGATGAGGGAAATTACCATTTCGACGCTGTTGGTATTGTGGTGTTTTTATTGTCAGGGACAAGCGTTCTTTGAAGAAGTACAAACTCAATTAGTTGACCAGGAAGTTGCTTACGGTACATCAGCTATCTTCCACGGGCCCGGTATATCCTTTATGGATTATGATAATGACGGCTGGGATGATATTACAATACCCGCTTCAACGACCAACGATTTTCAATTTCTTCGAAATACAGGAGGCCAGTTCGAAGTACAGGAACTTCCTATTAGCAGTGGCGGCCTGCAAGCGCGCCAGGTGACCTGGGTAGATTTTGACAATGACGGGGATAATGATTTTTTTGCCAATAGCGACGCAGGAAAATGTTGGTTCTACAGGAATGACGGGAATAATTCTTTTACCGATATTCTGTTTCCTTCAGGGATAGCGCGCCTACCAAAACAATACTGGGGTAATTCGTGGGGAGATATTGACAATGATGGCGACCTGGATCTGTTTCTAATGGTCAGAGATGGCGATCTTGTAGACTATAATCTTCTGTATCGCAATGAGGGGAATGGCTTCTTTACAGATGTTACTGAAGCGGCAGGACTGCACCTAACACCCCTCTTAACACAAAGCGCAGCCTTTATTGATTACGACCGCGATGGGTTTCAGGATATCTTTCTTGCCAATGACAAAGACGAAATACCCAACGTATTATATAGGAACATGGGCGACGGAACCTTCACGGATGTTAGTATTGCATCAGAGATGGATCTCAATATGGATGGCATGTCTGCCACTGTAGCTGACGTAAACAATGATGGTTGGTTGGATATCTACGTCACGAATATATATCCAAGAGTTTTGCCTACCAGCGAATTAGGGAACGCCTTTTTGTTAAACAACAGAGATGGTACTTTTAGCAACATTGCAATGGCTAATGGCACACGTTTCGATGGTTTCGCATGGGGAGCCGTTTTTTTGGATAGTGAGAACGACAGGGACCTGGATTTGTATGTGGTGAGCCACCTCGATGGATCTGATGGCAGGCCTCCATCGGCATATTATGAAAACAATGGAAATGGTAATTTTACTATTCCCGCAAGCCCAGGATTTGTCAATGACACCCGGACCAGTTATGGCAACGCTATTGGTGACATTCAGAACGATGGTCTCCCGGATATAGTAGTTATTAATATCGAGGAACAGCCCATAAACATTTGGGAAAACCAATCAACATCAGGGAATAACTGGCTCAAAATAAAACTCGAAGGAACCCAAAGCAACCGCATGGGCATTGGATCCTTTATAAAAATAGGGGTTGCAGGTGAAGAATATTACAGATATACTTTATGCGGGGAAGGCTATATTAGTCAGAACAGCCTGTCGGAATTTGTTGGTTTGGGAACCGCAGAAAGCATAGATTATATTGAGGTTACCTGGCTCAGTGGAATAAAAGACCGCTTTGAAAATATTACCCCAAACCAATCTATTACCTTAGTTGAAGGCACCAATCCGGTGGAGAACAATGATGGGAATGGCGGGGGAGATACTGATGCAGATAATTATGCTCATTTATCCGTGGCCAGGCAATGGAATGAAGCACTACTTGATGCTATTAGAACCGATTTTGCGAGGCCTACAGTTCACGCACGTAACTTATATCACAGCGCTTTGGCCATGTACGATTCCTGGTCGGTTTTTGACAGTACGGCAGAAACAGTATTTCTGGGGAAAACAACAAATGGTTTTTCTTGCAAGTTTGAGGGAATAGAGCCTCCTGATGATATAGAGGCTGCAAGGCACGAAATGATGAGTTACGCCATGTTGCGTTTGCTATCACACAGATTTGCCGATTCGCCGGGAGCTATTTTTGCATTTCAGCGATTTGAAGGTTTGTTTTCAAATTTGGGATATGATAGTGCAATTACGAGTACCGATTACAGCTCCGGATCATACGCTGCATTAGGGAATTATCTTGCGGCTAAGCTCATAGAATTTGGGTTTCAGGACGGCGCCAACGAAGAAAACAGCTATGTGAATCAGTATTACCAACCAATAAATGAGCCCCTATCCCTTGAGGAATACCAGGAATCCTATGATCTGGCAGATCCCAACCGCTGGCAACCCCTTGCATTTGAAAGTTTTGTTGATCAAAGCGGTAATACAATTGAAGGGAGTGTTCCTGAATTCCTTGGTCCGGAGTGGGGACAGGTAAAACCTTTTGCTTTGAACCCGGCCGAATTAACTATTTTAAATAATGGCTTTGACAGTTATATTTACAATGATCCCGGCCCTCCGGTTAGCATAAATAATTCGAGTCAGGATGGTATTGAAGATCCATACAAATGGCACTTTGCCTTGGTTGCATCCTGGTCCTCGCATTTAGATCCGGCAGATCCGACCCTAATTGATATTTCACCGGGAGGACTCGGAAATGTGGCATTGGCTTCTTTTCCGACCACTTTTGAAGAATTTCAGTCGTTTTATGATTTTATGGAGGGGGGTGATATAGGCGCCGGACATCCCGTAAATCCTGCTACGGGTCAGCCATACGAACAACAGCTGGTAAAAAGAGCGGATTACGCAAGGGTTCTCGCCGAATTTTGGGCAGATGGTCCCGATTCTGAAACCCCTCCCGGACATTGGTTCACTATATTAAATTATGTCAGTGATCATCCTGAAACTATCAAACAAATTGCAGGAGAGGGAGCCGTAGTCGAGGATTTGGAATGGGATGTAAAAAGTTATTTGGCACTTGGAGGTGCTATGCACGATGCCGCAGTAAATACCTGGGGTGTAAAGGGCTACTATGATTATATTCGGCCTATTTCCGCCATTCGATATATGGCGTCCAAAGGTCAAAGTACAGACAGCTCTTTGCCCAGTTTTGATCCGCATGGTTTACCGCTTGTTCCTGGCAGAATTGAACTTATTGAAAGTGGCGATCCTTTGGCAGGAACGGGAGATGAAAATGTAGGCAAGATCAAAATATTTGCCTGGAAAGGCCCTGATTTTATTTCGGACCCTACGGCTGATATCGCCGGGGTGGATTGGATTTTGGGGACACGCTGGTGGCCATATCAACGCCCTACATTTGTTACACCACCATTTGCAGGTTATGTATCCGGGCATTCTACTTTTTCACGGGCCGCGGCTGAAGTTCTAACAAGGCTTACCGGAGATCCGTATTTTCCGGGAGGGATTGGTGTTTTTGATATTGAACAAAATAACTTTTTGGTTTTTGAACAAGGCCCCAGTGAAAATCTTAGTTTGCAGTGGGCCACATACAGGGATGCTTCAGACCAAACCAGTTTATCCAGAATCTGGGGTGGTATTCATCCGCCGATAGACGATATCCCGGGACGTATTATTGGCGATAAGATAGGCAATGATGCATACACTTTGGCTGATGAATATTTTAATGGTTTGGCCAGATTAGCATCCAATAATTTTCTGGTCAAAACCAACGGAGAAAGTTGTCATAATCAAAATAACGGAAGTGTTACCGTAAACGCCGTGGATTATTATGACTATATCCTTGAGATGAACGGCCAGGAATACGCCTTTACACAGGAAATTGTTATCGGCAATCTGATACCCGGGGCACATAGCCTCTGTATTGGTATTAAAGATAATCCAGCTTTACAGCAGTGTTATAACGTAACCATTCAGGAGTTTCCGGAGATGGATATTACATCTAAAATAGATTCTGAGGGGTTTACTAATAAAGCAACGATCGAGATTAATCAGGGGACCCCACCATATGTATTGCGTATAAATGATGAGGTCATAGGCACTTATGAGAGCAAAAGATTTAGCACCACGGTTAATGACGGAGATGTACTGAAAGTAGTATCTAATTTACCCTGTGAGGGTGAATATGTTGAGACCATTTCACTTATTGATAATCTGATAGCTTATCCTAACCCAACATCCAATAGTTTGACTATACCTGCAACCACCGAAAAAAGCGTTATTGAAGTTTACAATACAGCGGGACAATTGGTTCAAACATTTAAAGGCGAAGATCCTTTAGAACTTTCCGTATTAAGCAAAGGGGTCTATTTTATAGTAATTACTGAAGAAAATGTTTCAAAATCCCTGAAGGTAGTTGTAACAGACCAGTAGTTGCTGAGTTCATACTTTTAATATGGTAGCGATAAGTGTATATTTATGGATTAGTTATCGAGTGATCATAAACTAGCGTTGTAGTTTATTGTCCTGTAAGATGTATAACATTTTATTTGAAATGCCAACTTCCGAAGTTACAGGTCAGTTAGCAGGTAAACCCTGGGATGTTTCCATAAAATACTCGCAGGTAATTTTGGGGTGATAGCCTTTTTAAGCCATTCAGCATAAGCGGCTTTTTTTCCAGTTCCGGTTACAATAAATAAGATTTCTTTTGCCTCAAGGATGGCCCTAGTTCCCATGGTTACCCCAAATTCAGGGGGTATTTTTTCCGAGCTGATCATTTTATGATTCCTGGTAGATGTAGCCAATTTGGAAACATAACACACATCAGGGGGCCAATTTTCGGCAGGTTCTATAAAACCCAAATGCCCGTTTTTTCCCATGCCTAAAATGAGGATGTCCAGGGGACCTTGCTTGTCCAGTTCTTTTTGCATCGAAGATGCGGCCTCTGCTGCCTCCATTTTACTGTCAAGGAGCGTTAAAACAGGAGCAAAGTAATGTGTTCTTTCTGCAGCTATTCCCCAGGGAATTCTCACCTCTTTTTCAATATAACCCGCACAGCTATGGTCATAGTCGGAGATTCCAACCCATTCATCCAGTTGAAACAAAGAAAGCGATTTGGTGTTCAGGTTTTGGGCCTTTGTGATGTGCCCATACATTCCCAATGCAGAATTTCCGGTTGCAACACTTACCTTGCTTAATGGGTTTTTTCTGATCCTTTGGATAAACCAGTCAGCAGCCGTTTTGCTTAATTCCTGATAGTTTTTACACTGATTTATGGTCATTAATACCAAGCTATTTCACCATTATAAGGAACGCAGCCTTTGTAAGATCCCGGGATAGGATTGTATCGCAATCCTTTTATGATGCCTATTTTAGAGGAAAAATATCCCCACTGCGCAAGGGATTTAAGGTCCTTAAAATAATGAGGAATTTGATGGGTTCCGTTATTTGCTTCCGCGTCCAGTTGTTCAATTACTTCATATTGTTTTTGTGCTGAAAGATCTGTAAATCCATCGCGCAATAATTGATTTAACCCAAGCAGGATGCGATCCTTTCTTTCAATTTGATAACAATCTTCCACAATGAGTGCTATAAAATGATGAACGTTAGCCTCTTTGGCCCCTGGTGAAGTCTCTGTTTCTGGTAAAATTATTTCGACAATGGAAGCCATAAGCGATTGATATGCTGCGTTAAATAAAGAGGGATTGCTGTTTTCTGAACATCCTCCCAAAAACCAGGAAAAGGGGATAAAACTCCCCGCAGACCAGCGCGCTAATATCCCTAAAGCATTTCTGCGATCTATTTTTTCCATAATAAATACGGTTTTTTGGCATCGGTCTTGAAGGGCAGTTTGATCTTTTTTCCTGCTCCTGCCGAAGCATATGCAGCAAAAAGAACCTCTAATACAGCCCTGCCATCCTCCCCGGTAACCAGGGGGGTACGGTTATTCTTAACACAGTCCACAAAATGCGCCATCTCCTGAGGAAATCCATAGTTCCACAGTTCTTCAAACATCGTAAAACTCCAGCCCTTGGTGTTTCCTGCCTTTTCCACAGCATACCCTATCCCTTTTTCACTATAGGTCAGTATGGAATTGCCCTGCAGTACATCGGCATATGCTACTCCTTCACTTCCATGTATTTCAGCTTTATCATCCATCCCTCCTTTTTTGATCCAACTTTCTTCCGCAATGGCGGTTACCCCATTGCTGAATTCCAAGATGAGTACGCTGTTGTCATCTCCAATGGTTTTATCCTGATGTACAGAGGTTTGCATTTGTGCATAGACCGAAACAATGGATGCTTTAGGATTTAACCATCGGAAGAATTGAATGGCATGGCATCCCATATCCATCATAACACCACCTCCAGATTTTTCTACATCATAAAAATGGGCTGCATGAGGGCCGTCGTGCTTTTCAGACTGTTTAAAAAGAACGGGATAGCCCAAAGCCCCTTCATCCAGGAGCTCTTTTAAGCGTACATATTTTGGTGCAAAACAGAGTTCTTCGGCATACATTAGTTTCACCATATTTTTTTTGCAGGTTTCGATCATCAGGTCTGCCTCCTCCAGGTTTAAGCAAAGGGGTTTTTCTACCACTATATGCTTTTTCGCTTCCGCTATTTTAACAGCCAGTTCGCAATGCAAATGGTTGGGGGCGCCCAGGATAACCATATCAATGTCTTCAAGGGCCAAAAAAGCCTCTATATCAGTAAACCAATTTGGGATCTGGTGTTTTTTTGCAAAGGTTTTTACATGCGCCTTGTTGGGAGACATCACTGCTACGATAACTGCATCGGCCACAGTTTTTAGTGATTCGGCATGAATGGTGGCAATGAATTGAGATCCTATGATACCAACCCCCACTTGTTTGCATTCCTTTATTTTCATATTCTTTGGGCTTTAAATTGTTCGGCGGCGTAGGTGGCGGCTCTTGCCGTAAATGCCATATAAAGCAAGGAGGGGCTTTGGTTTCCTGTGCTTGTCATACACGCTCCATCGGTGACAAAAACATTCTGGCACAGATGCAGTTGGTTATGTGCATTAAGCATAGACGTTTTTGGATCGGTCCCCATTCTGCACCCGCCCATTTCGTGAATGTCCAGGCCCGGTGCTTGTTTGGAATCATCCAGTTCAATATCGACACACCCCATGGTCTTCAGCATGGCTTTACTTTCCTTTAAAAAGTCTTGAACCATCATTTCGTCGTTATCATCATAATTCACATCCGTTATGAGTTGTGGAATGCCCCAGGGATCTTTTTCTGTGTCTGACAAATACACCCTGTTAGATGCTTTTGGAATGGTCTCGCCCTGCATATACATATAAGCCTGCCAATCTCCCGGAAGGCGAAGGCCTTCTTTATATGCCGCCCCAATGCCAGGGCCATTTTCGGGAGCCTTTTCATTTCGCGCCCGGTATGCGCCACTGAAAATGGTATATCCACCTACAAAAGGCATATCATTCTTATAAACATTTCTGAAATTTGTTAAAATAAGTTCAGACGGATTCCTGCCATAAACATAGGTGTCTCTGAAACCTTCAAACCTGCCTGAGGCCCATCCGCGGTAATTGTGAAATCCCACATAGCGCCCCAGTATGTCATGATCATTTGCAAGCCCATTCGGAAAACGATCTGAGGTAGAGTTCAATAAGATAAGATTGGAGTTCAGGGCCGAGGCATTAACAAAAATGATACTGGCTTTTAATTCCCGGGACGATCCTGTAGCAGTATCTATATACTCAATGCCCGTTGCCTTTTTTTCGTCGTCGTCATACAATATTTTCACCACCACCGCATCTGAAAGGATACTTAGGTTTCCGGTACGTTGTGCCGATGGCAGAGTGCTGGAATTACTACTGAAATAAGCGCCAAAAGGACACCCTCTCATACAAAGATTTCTCGATTGGCATTTTCCCCTGCCTAATTCCAAATGGTGTTCTTTGGGTTCGGTCAGGTGCGCCCATCTTCCATGAACCAGGTGGCGGTCCGGATAGCTGTTGCTCAATGCCTTACTCATGTGTTGTTCAACACAATTCATTTCGAACGGAGGCAAAAACTCCCCATCGGGCATGGCCTCTAATCCGTCTTTATTTCCGCATACTCCGATAAAGTCTTCCACTAAATGATACCAGGGAGCCATTTCCGCGTAATTTACCGGCCACTGAATGCCATACTTATATTTGAAAGGCGATTCGAATTCAGATTGGCTCCATCGCTGGCATGCTCGGCCCCATGTTAAGGATTTACCTCCCACCTGAAATCCGCGGATCCAATCGAAAGGCTTTTCTTGTAAATAGGGCTGGTCCTTATCTTTAATAAAAAAGTGGGCAGTGTCTTCCCCAAAACCAGCCGATTTGGTGATCAAGGGGTTTTCATCCCTGAATGCCTTGGGCATCCAACCGCCGTGCGGAAATTCCCAGGGGTGCAGGTGAGCTGTAGGATAATCTTTATTGTGCTCCACATTTCTTCCCCGTTCCACGACACAGGTTTTAAGACCGTTTTCACACAATACCTTGGCGGCCCATCCACCAGAAATACCAGACCCAATAACTATGGCGTCGTAGGTTACATCCATTTCAAAAATGATTCAATCTCTTAAATATAGCCAATAGATTGGTCACTTAAAAAATTAATTGAGTGGATAAATGCAATTTGGAACCACCTTTTACAATGGTTTTCCCTAAGCCTCCTTCTTCGTAATAGACAGGTTAATCACAATAGCCATTAAGAGCCAGATAATAAAGGTTTCCCCATGGGTCATTTCATAAGTTGATCCTGAAGCTTTAGCTGATAGTAATACAATGTACACCACCACAGGGGATAAAAGCAAGCTAATTAGAAGATGAATAATCGATTTTTTATAATCCATAAGTCAGTGATTTAGTTTGTTAATATTATACATTTTACAATCAATTAGAAAATATTACAACTTAAAAAAGTGAAAAGGCATACAATTCAGTTACCTTAAAAATTGTTTAGATTGGATTTTTTGGTTTAAGCCCTAAATGCATAAGGGTTTAAAAGAATCCTCAAAATATAAAGGTATGTATATACTTCAACAGGATGCTTTGGTTCGCTGTAGACGGCAGGGTAGGGGTGAATGAAAAACGGTTGGTATTGAGCCCGGAATTAAACACTATCCAAAGGTCCTGGCCTTCCCTGAAATTCCATCGGAAGCGCACATTCACGGCAAATATATCCTGAGAGCCGTTGTATTGTAAAAGGGCATTGGTAGAGATCTTTCGGTTTACAGCAGTGCCAATACGAAGCCTGGCAACATGAAAGTTCAGTATATCGCCCCTGTTATTAAACTCCCCATAATTGTAATTATATTCCAGGTTTAATTGAAAGTATTTGGAAATGTACCAGGAAGGGGTGAGGGTGAGACTGTTGAGCCATCCATCATAAAAGGAGCCGGTTTCAAGGA
>JAHEHU010000091.1 GCA_024639765.1 Eudoraea sp. | reverse complement strand
AGCTCCATTCTTTTTCACTGTCATGTGCACAATTTATACGTGCACAATTCATTCCATTGACAATCATGTCATGCGCCAATTGGTAATTATGGGCAACTTCAGTAGGTAGGGTAACCATTATGCGAGTGCGTCTTCCCTTTGAACGGTAGCCCAATAATGATTTAGCATTGGATTTACCCAGCCGATTACTTTTTTTGAAAGTCAATTCGGCCTTATGTTTTTTAATGGGTTCATTGTTTAGAAGGCTCTCTAGTATTGCCTTACCAGACAACAAACTTGCCATAACATGACCTTCTGGCTTGTCGAGCCGTGAAAGACCCATATTGGCAAGCTTTTTTTGGACAGGTCGTATGTCTTCTTTACGCAGCGCCCGGTAATGAATAAGATTACGGGCACTATTGACAAAATTGGGATGAATCTCGGAAAGTTCAGCCGCATATTTGACCTCGAAATGCTCCAAACGTTCAATAATAGCAGAAATTTCACTTATAAGCCGTACTATTTTTGCCTGTTTTTTGCCAATTTCTGCCATTACGCATTAGTTTAATAGCCTTAGAACTATAAATTTAATAGTTATTTGGCACATTTTTGTAATGACTGCGCAATTATAACTGATCAAAATTTTTAAACGTGATGAGGTAGATGGTACTCACTCAAATTTAGAGGAGTAATCTTTTTTTATTTCCTTCAAATGCTGAAACTATGTAAGGTTGATCCAAAAAATCTCGATTAGCACTTTGCCTTCGCTCACCCAATGGGAATCCATACTTGCAAGCTTGAGCACCCGCAGACATTAGAAAATAATAAGATACACAGGCGCCTTATTTGTTTGTTTATTCCTTTTGGATTTTGAAACAGCTGAGTTATTACCCATCGGTTTCAATGCTTGTGACTGTATGAAGTTAGACATTGATGGTATTGCTTTCATTAAAATAGCTCCTTGCTAGGTATTACTATACAAAACCGTGCAGCCTTAATTATATATACCAAAACACAGTACAAGTCTTATCCGTACCCAAATTTTAAATCCAATTTAAACCGTATATTTAAAACCATATGGAGTGTTACCTAACATCAACTTTAAATATAAGATAGTACCTTATGATGGCTTGGTTTGGCTTATTAACAATTGTAGCATTGCTGGTCATGGTAATGACAAAGAAAATGGCAGCTGTAGCGGCCCTCATTATTATACCAATATTAACGGCACTAATGGCCGGTTTTACCAATGAAATTGTTAATTTCATTACAGATGGTCTTAGGAGCATCGCACCAACTGGCGTCATGTTCATTTTTGCTATATTGTTTTTTGGCATTTTAACAGATGCAGGCACCTTTAAGCCATTGATCAAAAAACTTCTGCAGTTCGCAGGGAATGACCCTGCCAGAGTAGCCATAGCCACTTCCTTACTGGCAATGTTAGTACATTTGGATGGTTCTGGTGCCGTTACCTTTTTGGTGACCATTCCGGCTCTATTACCCTTGTATGACACATTAAAAATGAAAAGGACGACCTTGGCCACCATTGTCGCACTTTCGGCTGGCACCATGAACATATTGCCCTGGGGAGGCCCCACTATACGAGCAGCGTCGGCTTTGGATGTAGATGTGACTGAACTTTTTAATCCTATCCTCTTCCCCGTGCTTGGAGGATTGTTAATGGTGTTGCTAATATCCTATATCTTGGGTAAAAAGGAGCGAAAACATTTGGAAATTAGTAACCAAACTATCCCTGTCCTTGCAGACGAGGAGGACTCTTCGGAGCTTGAACGCCCAAAACTTTATTATCTGAATTTACTCATGATCATTTTGGCGGTAGTGGCATTGATCAGTGGTTTTGCCCCTCCGCATGTCGTATTTATGGTAGCCTTTTCCTTAGCACTCATCATTAATTATCCCAGTCCAAAACAGCAGGGTGAGCGTATCAATGCCCATGCGAAAGCCGCTTTGCTAATGGCCAGCATTTTATTCGCTGCAGGATGTTTTACGGGAATTCTCAAAGGTTCAGGGATGATAGATGCCATGGCCGAGGGTGCCGTTTCCTATATTCCAGATGGTGTTGGTGGCCGATTGGCAGTCATTACGGGCTTAGTGTCCATGCCAGCTAGTCTTTTGTTTGATCCAGATTCATTTTATTTCGGGATCTTGCCCTTGTTATCGACCACCGCTACCCATTTTGGTGTAGAATCCATTGAGGTGGGGCGGGCCGCGATTATGGGTCAAATGACCACCGGTTTTCCAGTGAGTCCTTTAACTGGATCTACTTATTTATTAATAGGACTGACCGGGGTAGAATTAGGGGATCATCAGAAAAAGACAATTCCTTTGGCCTTTTTGGTCACCTTGGTCATACTAATTTTATCATTGGTCATTGGAGCCATAACTTGGTGAATTATGAAGAGTATTAGGATTGGTAGTGGTGCAGGCTATTCGGGAGACCGTTTGGAGCCTGCAATTGACTTGATGAAAAAGGGAAATCTGGATTATATTTGTTTTGAGGGCTTAGCGGAACGGACCATTGCTATGGCGCAGAAATCCAAACAAGAAGACGTTTCCAAAGGATACAATGAACTCCTCTTGTATCGAATGGAACAAGTATTGCCTTTGGCCCATGTCCATAACATAAAGGTAATTACTAATATGGGTGCAGCAAATCCGCTTGCAGCCATGAAAGCTGTCGCCGAATTAGGAAATACTCTTGGTTTAAAAGGTTTGAAATTGGCAGCTGTTATCGGTGATGACATCTTTGAAAACATAAATCAGTATCTGGATCATACCCTTATAGAAACCGGCCAACCCTTGAAATCCCTTAAAGGAAAAATATGCTCAGCCAATGCATATTTAGGATGCGGTGGTATTGTAGAAGCGCTTTCCCATGGGGCAGATATTATTATAACAGGCAGGGTTGCAGATCCATCGCTTTTCTTGGCGCCTATGGTCCATGAATTTGGCTGGAATTTGAATCACCATGAAAAGCTAGGCATTGGAACACTTGTAGGACATTTATTGGAATGCGCTGGCCAAGTTACAGGAGGTTATTTTGCAGACCCTGGTAAAAAAGAAGTTCCCGACCTCTGGAACCTGGGGTTCCCGTATGTGAAAATTGATAATAGCGGACAGGGTTATGTTTCGAAATTGCAAGGCACAGGGGGGTCGGTGACAAGGGCCACATGCACGGAGCAACTACTTTATGAAATACATAACCCCCAAGAATACATAACCCCTGATTGTATTGCCGATTTCTCAAAGGTGGAGTTTATCGAAATTGAAAAGGATAAAATAGCCTTTAAAGGAGCGACGGCAAAAAATGCCACGGACACTTTTAAAGTCAGCGTAGGGTACCGAAATGGGTTCTTAGGGGAAGGCCAAATGAGCTACGGCGGAGCCAATTGTATACAAAGGGCAATACTGGCTGAAGAAGTTGTAAAAAAAAGGTTAGATCTATTTTCCTATGACATTAGGGAACTTCGCTTTGATTTGATTGGCATAAATTCTCTTTTGAACCGAGTTGAACCTTCAAAATCCCTTAGCGAAGTGCGATTGCGAGTAACAGGCAGAACAGAAACCAAAAAACAGGCCCAACAAATAGCCAATGAAGTAGAAACCTTATATACCAATGGACCCGCCGGAGGAGGAGGTGCTTCAAAAAAAGTGGAGGAAATTATTTCCATTTCCTCTATTTTGGTACCAAAAAAAGACATCAACATTTCAATTGAATATCAAACTTTAAATCAATGAAACTTTGGGACATTGCACATACCAGGACAGGGGACAAAGGGAACATCAGTAACATTTCACTGATTGTCTTTGACAACAAAGATTTTCAGCTGATAAAAGAGAAAATAACAGCCACAGTAGTAAAACAATGGTACGGAGATCAGGTGAAAGGAGAGGTCATCCGCTACGAGTTACCTCTTCTTGGGGCGCTTAACTTTGTACTGTACGATGCCCTAGGTGGGGGCGTCACTAGTTCTACAGCCCTGGATAAACACGGAAAGACCTTAGGGGCTTACCTTTTGGAAATGCCAATTTAAAAATATAAAACATGAAGAAAAGCTATCTATTTGCGATTTTTATGATTTTAACCCTTACTGGTTACGGACAAACTGTATTAGAAGGGAAAGTGGTAACGGATTCCCTATACTCCAAGCATTTGGAAAATGAGTTTGGAGAAAACCCAACGCGTTCTGTTTCGGTTTATCTGCCTCCTGGTTACGACAACTCCGATCAGAAATATCCTGTCATTTATTTTCTTCATGGGTTTTTAACCGATGACAAATTGATGGTGCAAATGAAAGACCTGCTCGATTATGCTATTAAAGAACATAAAATTGACCCTTTCATTATGGTAATGCCTGATCAAAAAACTACTTACGATGGAAGTTTTTATTCCAACTCAGGGGTATTTGGCAATTGGGAAGATTTCACTGTTTTTGATTTGGTTTCCTACATGGATTACAATTATCAGACTCTGACCAAAAAAGAAAGTCGTGGTATTACAGGACACAGTATGGGCGGTTATGGCGCCATGAAACTTGCCATGAAACATCCTGATGTCTTTGGTGCCGTTTATGCCATAAGTCCCGGGGCATTGGCCATTGTACGAGAATATGGCCCCAACAGTAATACTTATATAGAATTTGCAGAGTTAAAAACAATGGAAGACCTTGCCAAGTCATACTTTGGAAAGGTCTTAGTTGCCTTTGGGCGGTCTTGGTCTCCTAATCCAAAAAAGCCTCCTTTTTACTGCGATGTGCCTTTTGAATATGTTAATGATGAAATAAAAGTGAACCAGGAGGCACTAAAAAAGTGGCATGAAAACATGCTTTTTTATATGATTCCTGATTATATAGATAACCTAAAGAAACTACAGGCCATAAAATTGGATTGGGGTCGTAATGCTGGCGAACGATTTACAATACAATGCAAAATGTTCAGCCAACAGCTAGAAAATGTTGGAATCACCCATTTTTCCGAGGAATACATAGGTACCCACGTGAGTGGTATTTATACGAAGGAAGGCCGCATACCCCAACAGGTGCTACCTTTCTTTGATTTGTATCTGGATTTTGAGTGATTTATACAAAAGCATCTCCTGGAGTTCTGTTATTTTTGCTATTATAACCAAACCCAGGTTTAACATTATATTTTATATTTTTTAGGTTATGAATATAATAACTAAATGCATCCTCATTTTTACTGGTGTATTGGCCAGTGTCCATTCCAATATTAAAGGAATGACAGCCTCTTTTAAGACCTTCACTTGGGCTTACTGACATAACAGAAGTACTGTCCTATGCAAATAAAAAAGGAGCTACTTTAAATTTAATGTAACTCCTTGATAATGAAATTCACCAGTTGATTATTAAATTTCAACTTTATCCAGATAATAGCGGATGTTCTAATTTTCACATTTTTCCAAACTGCAAATGACCTATATTTAATTCCCCATTTTCAACTTGTATTCAAAAAGAAATTGCTTAATTTAGTGCGCTATTAGTTGATATTTACAATATAATTCATACCATCTTTTCAATGGATATGTGAAACTTTATAAAACCCTGGGCGGAGGTTGGTTATCACAAGAAGAAATGAATGCTGCAGCAAATAAAACCTCAGAGTAATAAGTAAACCTGAATAACAATTAAAACTAATTATGGCTTCTACAGAAGCCTTTTTTGTTTGTCGAAATTGAAATCACAAGGTGCAAATGCACCCAACTTGTTTATTATTCCTTATAAACTCCCAAACATACGTTTGGCATTTGGAATTTAATGGATTACAGCTGCGCTCGTATCCAGATCAGTACCACTTCTTGTAAGTTTTATATATTCAGCAGCTCGTGATTCAAAAATATATTTTTTCGCCTTAAGACGTTTCATGTGTTTCGGTAAACTCTAATATTTTCAACAATAGAAATAATTCTTAATTTTAAGCATGGCAGTGCGACTTTTTTTGGTATTCTTTTTATTCTTTGCTTTTGGGTATTCACAGACCAAGTTGGATAGCCTAAAGCTTCTTTTAGACCAAGTACAAGTAGATTCGGTCAAAATCAAAACACTACATCAACTATTCAACGAATATCAAAAAGATTCAATTTCACAGGCAGAAAAGGCCCTCTTAGATGCAATTAAACTTTCCGAAAAGGTAAATGAAACAAAGCTGCTTGTGGTAGGATACAATTTGTATGGTAGTTTTTTGCTTTCACAATCCAGAGAAGATGAGGCAATCACCCAGCTTACCAAAAGCCTCGAAATTGCCAGGAATAACGACTTTTCCAAACAACAGTCAGATGCCTTGGTATACCTGGGTTATAATTATTGGCAAAAGGGAGATTTTGACAAAGCTGCAGAATACCAACTGAAGAACTTAGACTTATCCAGGCAAATGGCCGACAGTATGCGGGTAGGGAATTCCTATATTGGACTAGGGAACATACTTTCCCAGCAAGGGGAATATACCAAGGCCATGAAGTACTACACAATGGCTTCAGAGCGATTTCGGGAATCTGATGATTTAAGTGGATACCGTGTAGCAATTAGCAATATCGGCTATATCCAACGAAGCCTTGAAAATTACGACAGCGCTATTGACTATTTTAAGAAAAGCGATAGCATAAGCCGCATCCTGGAAGATATTCATGGCACGGCCGGCGCCTATTACAATTTGTCCGTTATTTATAAGAACACAGGGAAATTGGATTCTGCCTTGTTGTATAATACGAAAGGGCGAGAACTTTACGAAAAATTGGGACAACTAAAAAGGGTTTCTTACTGTTATTTTACGTTAGGAGAAATCCATCGAAAAAAAGAAGACTTTCCTGAGGCACTTAAAGCTTATCAGGAATCTTTGGAACTATCAAGGGATATCGATGACTCTGTTCAAATTGGATATTCGAGCATGGCTGTTGCCGATATGTATGACGCACTGAGAAATAGCAAGCAATCCATTTCATATTTGGACAATGCTAAAAAGGTTGCAGAGAACATGCAGCTGGAAATTCTTGCCATGGATGTACATGAACGTTTGGCCGAACGTATGGCCAGATCTGGGGATTTGAGAGGTGCCTATGAGAATTTGCAGCGCTTTATTGTTTTAAAGGACAGCCTATACACCAGAGAAAAAAGAGAACTTGGAAGCGAAATTGAAGCTAAATATCAAAACGAACAGCAGAGCAAAGAAATCGCTCTTTTAGCCTCAGAAAAAGAACTACAGGCCTTACAGTTGAGCAAACGACAAAATGAGCGGAACGGTATTATAGCGATAGCCACTTTTATGCTGTTGCTGGCGGGATTGTTATATAACCAATACCGTATCAAACAGAAAGCCAATAAAGAACTTCAGGAATTGGACAAATTGAAATCAAACTTCTTTGCCAATATTTCCCATGAATTCAGAACACCCCTGACCTTAATCAAAGGCCCTATAGAGCGACTGGAACAGAATCCCGAGGAAAAACTGGAACGGGGGGAGGTGAAGATGATCCGTAGGAATACGAACCAAGTCCTACGCTTGGTGAACCAACTGCTGGACCTCTCCAGAATTGACGAAGGGAAACTACAACTAAAATCAACAGAAGGGGATGTTTTTAAATGCCTTCGCACTTCTGCAGCCTCCTTTAGTTCCCATGCTGCGCAAAGAAAAATGGACTATAGGATTGAAGTGCCCTCGGAAACCTTATGGGCGGACTTTGACCGTGATAAACTGGAAAAGGTGGTTTACAATCTTTTAAGTAATGCTTTTAAATTTAGTGAAGATGGTGAACTCGTGGCATTTGAAGCCTCCTTTTCAGATGATGAACTGTCCCTTCAGGTTTCGGATTCCGGTCGAGGTATTTCTGAGGACCAGCTGCCTTTTATTTTTGACCGTTTTTATCAAACGGACACTAGCATTGCCAAAGACCGGGAAGGTTCCGGAATAGGATTGTCACTTTCCAAGGATTTGGTAGAATTGATGGATGGGACCATTACGGTTTACAGTGAGGAGGGAAAGGGCACCTATTTTACGGTTAAAATTCCAGTGGAAAAGATTAAAGCTCCTCAATCAATATCTGAAAATGCTACCAATGAAGTAACTAATGATCTAGAGTTGCGTGAAACCTTTGAGTTGCCCCAAAAGGACGTCCGAGACCTCCCTGAAATTTTACTTATCGAGGACAACGATGATATGCGGCATTATATTAAAAGCCAGCTATTGAATCGGTATCGTGTTATTGATGCTAAAAACGGTGAATTGGGCCATAAAAAGGCACTTTCCAATTTACCTGATTTGATTATTACCGATTTAATGATGCCCAAGATAGATGGGATAGAACTTTGTAAAAGGTTAAAGACCAGCATTGAGACCAGTCATATTCCCATTATTATGCTCACGGCCCGAGCCGGTACGGAAAATAAGATTGAAGGCTTGGAAACAGGTGCTGATGATTACCTGACCAAACCTTTCGATTCCATCGAACTTGAGGTGAGGGTGAGGAATCTAATTGATCAAAGGCGGCGCTTGCGGGAGCATTATCGTGAAAGTGCGCATACCATATTCCCTGAAAAAATCACAACGACTTCCCTAGATCGAAAGTTTTTGCAACAGGTTTTGAACCTTCTCGAAAAGGAATATCCCAATGCTAACTTTGGAGTACCTCAAATGCAACAATCCCTTGCAATGAGCAAGACCCAATTACATAGAAAGCTAAAGGCCTTGACCAATGAATCCCCAGGCGAGCTGCTTCGCAATTTTAGGTTAAAACGGGCTGCACAGCTATTGGCCCAAAAAGCCGATACCGTAACGCAAATTGCCTATCAGGTCGGTTTTAACAACCTCTCTTATTTTGCTAAATGCTTTAAGGCGCTTTACGGGATTTCCCCTTCATCCTATTGATTTTTTGGAATAAGTATACTATTTGGGATTCCAGTGTCATTTTTTGGAACTGTTGTGTCAGTATCCATTGATCTTACATTCTAGTTTTGTGTTCGTTCCAAACGTTTCCCCAATATCTAATAAAGACTTGAATTATGAGAAAATCAAACACAAAAACAGTTGGAAATGTATTGTTTAACCTAATTGCTGTCACTACGGTATTATTCTTTGTTGGATGCAGTAGTGATGAAGGTGGTGAACCTATGGTTGATGACCAGCCTCAGGTAGTACTGCCCACAATCAACGGAATTTCACCAATGAGTGGGGTAATTGGAACGGAGGTAGTGATAACGGGAACCAATTTTAGTAGCACTAATAACCAGAATGGGGTAGCCTTTAACGGAACTGCAGCTGTAGTAAAATCTGCATCAACCACCCAATTGATAGTTGATGTACCTGGGAATGCGTCTTCCGGCCCGGTTTCAGTTGAGGTTAACGGGGAAACAGCTGTTGGTCCATCTTTTAGTGTTATCACCGCAGACGCCTCCTTGTGCGATCAGAATGAAATTATTGAAAATACAACTTGGCAAGATGTAATGCCTGGCAATGAAATCGATTATGTGGTACAATGTGCTATTTCGGTAAAAAACAATGCCCTTTTAACCATTGAGCCTGGGGTGGTTATTGCCTTTGAAGGGGAAGATAGCGGCATCTTTACAAGTGAAAGTGGGGGGTTAAAAGCAGTGGGAACCGCAGCTGATCCAATTATGTTTTTGGGCACTTCAGAAAATAAAGGGGTATGGAAAGGTGTGTATTTCGGCTCCAATCATCCCGAAAATCGTTTGGAAAATGTGACGGTCATGCATGCAGGGCGTTCCACTTCCGGCCAATCAGGGGAAAAGGGTGCAGTACAACTTTCCAGGGGTGAAGATTCCAGTGGTGAAATCGTGAATTGTACCATCACTAATAATGATGGATATGGACTCTTTATTACGGATGAAAGTGATTTGGAAGTATTTTCGAGCAATACCATAACTGATAATGAAGAGGCTCCTGTAGCTTTGTTCTTTAACCAAATGGGAGCTCTTGATGCCACTTCAAACTATCAAGGAAATCAAAAAAATTATATTGAGGTGAGGCAAAACGACATTGAAGACAATGGTGTTAGCATGCCTCTCCTAAATCTACCATATCGATTTGTGGAGAGCAAGCGTTACAATATAAAAAATGACTTAACTATTGCCTCGGGCAACACATTGGAGTTTTCCGGTGGCGCAGGATTTAGAATGGGGGAGCAATCTTCTGACTGTGCCAATACTTCAGGCTCTTTAAATGCAATAGGGACAATGGCCGAGCCGATAACATTTCGTGGAGTAACTTCAGGTACAGGCACCTGGTTGGGCCTTGGGTTCAATTCTTCCAGCCCAAATAACAACCTTATCCATTGTAATATTTCGGATGGTGGTAGTGATGGCATTTATAATGGTTCGGAATTTGGAGCCAACATTACCTTACAATGTGATAGCAAGGTTACCATTCAAAATACAACGATTACTAATAGCGGGGAATTTGGAATCTATGTTTTGGACGACGATGCGGAATTGGTAGATTTTCAAGACAATGT
>JAHEHU010000022.1 GCA_024639765.1 Eudoraea sp. | reverse complement strand
GTAAAACTTGGTCCGTTATTGGCACTGAAAGGAACCAAAATATTCCCATTGGTGGCATCTAACAATTGATACTCATAATCAGCAGGCATATTGGTAACAGTAATATTCCCCGGTGACAGGCATATTAGGTCCGTTACGTTGTATTGTGGATCAAGTGGATTCTTAAAAACATTAAAGTAGAAACGGGTAAAGCAGCCATTCTGATAGTTTATGATAAGCCTGTATTCCCCGGCATCTGTTGCTAGAAAATTACTTCCGGCACCTACATTATTCCAGGTACAACCAGAATTTTTATTGGCACAATCTGCCCCGGCTGAAGAACAGCTTGCAGCATCTAATTGCTCCCATTCAATGCTATCTGCATCCGGAATGTTTATTTGAATAAGCTCTGTGTCATTTAAACCACACAAAAATACCTTTGGCAACAGTTCTCCGTCATTGGGACAGGTCACGATCTCTCCTTCAACAGTATTAGAGGTGTCGTTGATAAGATCAATAATCGGATTAGTTTGAGTGGTCCCAAAGTTTTCGACCGTAATGATTTCCTGAAATCCCTTACAAGGGTCGGCAACTATCTTATCTACAATATAGATTCCAAGTTCAGTAACTACTTGTGTACTGGGATCATTGTCCGGATCTCCGTCATCAATGAGGGTGTCACCTGCATCAATAAGCCCATCCATGTTTTCATCACGGTACCAAACATAAGAGTCAAAATTATCTCCCGCATCTAATATTACATTGTCTCCGCATAATTGTACGGTACGGCTATAATCACAGCTTTCAAGGTCATCTAATAAAAAGTTAGTAGCACCTGGAGTCACAAACCCGCAACTGTCAAAATCAGAAACAGAAGGGTCATCCGTAATTACATTGTTGTTTATAACGCCTTGATAAGTAGAATACGCCTGATTCGCAATCTGATCGGTACAGGCATCCACAAAATCAAAACAATTCTCTGCTACCTGAACCCGCAATCTAATTTCCGAAACAGGGTCACCGTCTTCAACCAGATTGTCCGGAATATTAAAGGAAATAACCCGGGCAACGGGGTCGTATACATATGTAACTCCGGGGGGAAGGACCAGGTTAGATTCATCTACCGTTACGTTTATCGGTAAAACATCCCGAAGCACATAGTTGGTGGCATCATCATTTCCAATGTTTTGAAAGGCAAGCACATAGTCTAGTAACTGCCCAAGATTTACCCCCATCCCCGTAATGTCATTTCCGGCTATATCCTCTACTGTTTTTTCTACTACAATGTTGGGTTCAATGATCTCAATATTGAAGGAGTTAAAGAATGGATAATACTGATCTCCACTCGAGGTAAAACGCAGCGTAGCAGCGGTTTCCGAATTGGGAATAACACTATTTAACGGGTTGTTTAATAAGAATATATCCGTGTCATACCCAAGAGTATTCACACTATTGGGGGTCCTGTTTGTGGTTATGGCACCGTCTAATGTGATGTTACTATTAAAGAAGTTATTGGCAGGGTTTACACCATTGCTGATGTTTGTGAATCCGGGAACAGTAGCTGCACTGATCTGCATTCTGTCTCCTGTGATCCTGTTGTCTCCCTCCAGGGCAGCCGCTCCAATGTTAGCACGTACCGGACCTGCTGGTATAGTATTAAATCCGGCGTAGTTTATATCTACCGTAGGATTAGCGCTACGTACCCGCGCAAAACCGTCATATGTGGTGATTAATTTACCGGTGAGTGTAGGGTTTTCATAGACTATAACAAGTGTCCAACCTGCGGCAGCACCTCCACCAGGAGATAAAGATCCTACAACAGATCGTACGTTCGCTATGGTATAATCTCCTGAGGGGTCAGCCAAAGGAGTTAGTAATGCGGTAACATCTGCATAACAGGCATAAGGACTGTTTTGTGTTACGGAAGGGTCTCCGCTGGTAAATCCATCAAATAAGATCTCATCAGCCACCACATCTACATAGGCGCCTCCTGGCACCATTAGTTTTACCTGGTTAAAATCGTTT
The DNA here is from genome assembly GCA_024639765.1 of Eudoraea sp. Classification (GTDB taxonomy): domain Bacteria; phylum Bacteroidota; class Bacteroidia; order Flavobacteriales; family Flavobacteriaceae; genus Muriicola. The sequence goes on along the minus strand of JAHEHU010000022.1, from coordinate 30,163 downwards.
TGTCTGTTGGTACCTAAGGATTGCCCCGCCTGCTCACTGGGATAGGTTGCGGACCAATAAAGTCCGGCATACCGAATCAGGTTACAATTAGGATTAGGAAAAGCAAATGTGGCCGAACTAGAACTAAAGGTCGCGGGATCACTATCTACATCTATATATTGCTGGTTCAACCAGTCATTATAAGTAGATGAGTTGCCCGTTGCGTTATAAGGATCCTCTGGCTCTGTATTCCCACTACCACCATCGCGGTTCACGATGTTGTTGGCAATAAAGGTAAGATCACCCTTGAGGTTGTTTTGATAACGAACATCAAAAGTGTTGAATTCTTGTGAGAAGCCCACATATGAAAATAGGACTAAACAGGCCGCAAGTAATTTTTGGGTAAAGTTATGTCTCATTTATGCTATAAGATTTGGTGTAACGCGCATGATCCACATCTTGTCTGTGTATGCGTCGTTTATTTTTGAGTAGTAAGAAACTAAAGCGTTGTTCCAGGTGTTGTGCTTCTTTAAAAATACGTATCGGTATTTATTTTGTGGATTTATAAAGAAACCGGCACTTAAACCTCTGGAATTCAGTAATTTTACAAACCTGGAGGCGTTCCTGGGATTGGCAAAAACATTGGCAATGATATAGTAATCTGTTATCCCTTGTGAAAGCCCATATTCTTGTTCTTCGGTAGCGTTATTGCCAATATTGTCTTGCGCCACAACATTTTTCTGTAGCACATCAGATTCAAATTTTGAAGATTTTTCTTTAATCTTTTTAGTGTTGGCAACATAGGCATCATTTCTATATCTATTGTCTACGTTCATGATCCATAGATCGCCGGTATAACTACCATCTAATTTGGTGCGGTATGCATTTTCTGCTTCTTTCCAGCTATTGTATCTTTTTAGATATACATATTTAAGTCCGTTCCCGGGGTTGTCTATATAGTTGGCCGGGAAGCCCTCTTCGTTCATGGCGTCTACAAACTTATTCAGGTAATGCTCATCCTGATAGACATTTGCTACAACATAGTATCCATCCTGAACGCCTTGAAGGTCACGGAATTTTCTACTTTTCACTCCTGATGCAGGCTGTGATTGTTGCGATTTCTCTTGCTTTGTAGCAACCTGTGCCACAGCATCTCTGGTCTGTTCTTTTTGAATTACAGGCTCTGGTTGAGTGTCCTTGATAGGTTTTTTATTGAAGTCCTTTGGATCAATAGTTTGTTGCGCGAGCGCTGATTTGTCGTTATTAAGGAAATACTCCTCTTTAGCCCTATCCTCAAGATCTGGCCGTTTACCATTGGTTTCATTACGAACCATTCTCATAACCCTTTCGAACCTGGTTTCCAGGTCTTTTTGGCGATTGTTTTCCAATGAATCTTGCCTGTACATTAACTCGGCAAGAATGGCGTCGTTTTCTGTAAGCCGGCGTTTTAATTCGGCTATTTCTTTGTCTTTATCACTTAGGGCTTCTTCTGTAAGCGGTTCTTTTTCCTCCTCATTTTGAGCCAGGGTCTCTTCACTGTCTTCTAACATTACCCTGTCTTCAGTAAGGTTAGGAGTAAAGGAATAGGCAAAGGAGATCTCATGTGTCAATCCAAAATTATCAAAGGTGGTAGACAGCCCTTTTTCCATAGTATATCCTATAGAAACACGTTTGTTCAGATTAAAACCAATACCGGCCGAAGCTCCGTAAAAACTATCGTACCCACCTTGTACCCATCCAAGTTTTGGAAGGTCAAGAATAAGATTTCCACCCAGTACAAAATCGTCTTGCCCCACCTTTCTTGCACGTGCAAGTGGCATAAGCCGGGCGTTTTCCATGATCCCCGATGCATTTTCAAACTGATGGGTATATTGTAGATGACCAGAGTATGTCTTATCCTGAAAATCTGAAACAGATTCATTGGTCTTCAAATTGTAATCGAACAGGTTTTCGGCAAATAAACCAAAGTCAAATTTCCCATAAGACAGGTTAAATCCAGGCTGAAAAGACAAGAGAGATACATCCTGAAAGCTGTTAAGCAAAGGATCGATCTCTATGGGATTCGCCCTGTTCTGATCAAAACCACTGTTGTAATAAGACAGGTTGGCACCAAAAGTAAAGTTACTTTTATCATTCAGTTTTATACCATATGCATAGTTGGCAAGCACTCCATAATTACTTACAATACCCTCACGTTGTGTGTATAAACTAAGACCCAATCCTGTGCGGTCATTCATCCTTCCGCTATAGCTTAAAAAGTAGGTTTGGTTGTTATCGTCAAAGGTCACCGATTGATTACGGTGCAAAAGGTTGACGTACGACTTATTCTCCCTCACCGTTGAAAATGTGGGATTTATCAGAAACCTGTTAAACTTCAACAGGTTCTGTGAGGGTACATCATAGGTGATAAAGGGATTCTCATCCTGAGCATTCACGCTCATGAATCCTGTAACACACAATAACAATAAAAGGAGTACTCTTGGTTTCATTGGTCTGGTTAACGTATTACGGTTATGGTTCCTTGTTTAAGGACCTCCGCAGCATTTCTAATTTTATAAAAGAACACCATGTTCTGCTTCGTAAAGGCAGCAGAAGACGATGGCCAGTTGTTTTGATAATTAAATTCGTTTATGATCTCTTCGCCTTTTTCATTGTAAATGATCACATTTACATCTGCTTTGTTCGAATAAGAATTTGGAATGATCCATTGATCATTTATACCGTCACCATTTACTGTGATCACATTGGGTACTTTAAAGGTATCCAGGTACGTCACGCTTATGTTTCTAATAATCTGGCAATTCCCAATTTCTGCAATCAAGACAAAATCTCCTTCTTCTGTAAAGGTCATTGAAGAGCCTGTGCTCATCTCAACATTGTTGCTGTCTAACCACCTATAGCTGGTACCTCCAGAAGCAGATATGGTTCTTGAACTTCCCTGTGGGAAAACAACATCTGCAGAAGGATCTAGCGTAATAAGATTTTCATCTAAAGGCGTGATGGTGATTTCATTAGAGCGCAATGGACATCCATTACGCATTAGTACCAATTGGTATAAACCAGCTTCTGTTGCCGTAAGATCAGCGGTAGTCACACCAAGGTCTGATCCGTTTCTGAACCAGGAATAGGTCTCTCCTGTAAGATCGGTGGCAGTACTAATCGTGATGGGTTCTGAAGGGCCACAACTTACAAGGCCAGTGCTGCTGATAGTCAGCGTTTCATTAACGAGTAGCTCTACAGATAAACTGTTAGACACACTGGAATAGGTACTAATTATACCATCTAATGTATAGGCGCCATTTTCAGTCGGATCGGTTAAACTTATGGAACTACCGGTAGCCCCAGCTACATTGGCTCCGTTACGTTTCCATTGATAGGTAAAATCATTTATAATGGCTGAGGTAACATCTGTCTTGTTTCCACCGGCATCCACGGCATTTATGGTTGTAACCTCAAGGGCGATACTTGTATTTTCACAGGCTACATAGGACGTGGCGTAATCTACAAGTAATTCAAAAGAGACTGGCGTAACCACAACCGTACTTTCTGAGTCCAGGGAAGTGGACGCACAAGCCCCGCCACTTAGGGTTACTCTCGCGAAATACGTACCTGTTTCCGTATCGTTAACCACCAAAGTGGAATTGGTAGCTCCGGCAACCGCACTACCATCTTTATACCATTGATAGGTGGGGGTAGAGGCATCTGTACTAACACTTAAGGTGGAGTTTTGCCCAGGAAGCAATGCAATGTTTGCCGCATTGTCTCTTGTGACTGTGAAATTTCCAGCATTTGTTATGGTAACGGCAGCAGAACGTTCTATACAGGCACCTGGCCCGAAGATCTCAACCTCATAATCTCCTTCAAAACCGGGACTGGAAGCATCTACAGTATAGATATAATTATTGGAAGACGGGATTACCGCTCCGTTCTGATACCATGTATATGTTAAACTTGGGTTATTGATGTTGGCCTCCAACGGCATGGTCTCTCCGCTACACAGATCTGTTTTGGCCGGGGGATTAATAGCGACGCCCAGACTTGTGCCTGAGGTTACATCTATTAGATTAGACAGCGTATTTCCAGATCCGGAACAAGCGCCATAATCTATTTCTACATTATACATTCCTGAAGCAGTTACCGTGATAGATTCTGACTTCTCAGAAAGTGGCGTACCTGACCTGTACCAATTATACTGATAGGTATCGGCATTGGCCAAACCGTAAACTTCAAGCGTGACAGAATTACCGTCACACACTTCAGCAGTTCCATCACCAAAATCGGCTTGTCCCTGTGGCCTAATGGTAATACCACTGTTTACCGCAATATAGTACATGGGGTATGGAACGGAAGGAGGTCCGGTAACAGCCGGACTAGTACTACGAACGCGAAGTCTGTAGTTTTCACCTCTGGTATCCATAGGAACGGTGAATTGCATATAGAAATCAAATTCGAGATTCTTTGAACCGTCTCTTGCTAATTCAACAGGACTGCTAAAGTCTCCTGCGGCATCAGATAATTCAAGGATAAATTCGTTATCGGAATTCACTAAAGGCGGATTCCATGTAAATTGCACCCAATAATCGTTGAAAGAAGAAGAGGCACAAGCCCTGTTCCAGGGAGTTGCCCCTGCAGGAGGTGTTTGATTAGGAGCAGCCTCAGGTGCATTCAGCACTTGGGCATGCATACTGCCAAGACCCAGTAGGAAGATCGGCAGCATCAAAACCTGTACGAAGTAGAATAATTTTGTTTTCATAAGCGAGTGTAGTTTTGGGGGACTACATGGGCGGTGTCTCAATCTAAATCCGCTATTTTTCTCAATCCCATTAGTATTCAATAACAAATATGTCATATAAATACCGCCATAGGAATTTAATGTTGTAGGGGTAATTAAATATGTTGTGAAACGGTACTATTTGTATGGATAGGCTTTTTTATGGGCCTTATACTCCCATTTTTCGTACCTTTGCGGCTTCAAAAAGAGGGTAATGAGCGAAGAAACAAAAGCGCTGAATTTTATAGAACACATTGTTGAGGAAGACCTCTCTAACGGATTTCCAAAAGAACAATTGCGTTTCCGATTTCCACCGGAACCAAATGGATATTTACACATTGGGCACGCGAGCTCCATTTGCCTGAATTTTGGTCTTGGATTGAGATACAATTCTCCGGTAAATCTGAGGTTTGACGATACTAATCCGATAAAGGAGGAAAAGGAATTTGTAGATGCCATTAAAAAAGATGTAAAATGGCTGGGATATGTTTGGGAAAATGAGTGTTACGCTTCAGATTACTTTCAACAATTATACGATTGGGCCATACAATTGATCAAAAGCGGGAAGGCCTATGTAGACAGTCAGTCTTCTGAAGAAATGGCCTTACAAAAGGGAACTCCTACAGAACCTGGAGTAAACAGCCCTTTCAGAGATCGTAGTATTGAAGAGAACCTGGAGTTATTTCAGGGTATGAAGGAGGGTAAATACCCCGAGGGAAGCCATGTTTTGCGGGCCAGGATAGATATGGCAGCTTCAAATATGCTTATGCGAGACCCTATCATGTATCGTATCCTCCACAAACCACATCATCGCACAAATACCGATTGGTGTATTTATCCAATGTACGATTGGACGCATGGGGAAAGTGATTATATTGAACAAATATCCCATTCCTTGTGTACTTTGGAATTTGCTCCACATCGTGAATTGTATGATTGGTTTTTGGATCAGGTAGTGAATGAGAAAGATATCAGACCAAAACAGCGTGAATTTGCCAGAAGAAATCTGAGTCATACCGTGGTCAGCAAGCGAAAACTTCTGCAATTAGTAGAACAGAAGGTTGTAAATGGATGGGACGACCCAAGAATGCCCACAATATCTGGTCTAAGGAGAAGGGGGTATACAGCGGAGGCCATTAGAAATTTTGCAGATACCATAGGGATCGCCAAAAGAGAAAATCTGGTAGATGTCTCTTTGTTAGAATTTCATGTTAGGGAACATTTGAATAAAATAGCTCCCAGGGTTATGGGAGTGTTAGACCCCGTAAAAGTGGTGATCACCAACTACCCTAAAGAAAATACCGAATGGTTGAAAGCAGAAAATAATCCTGAGGATGAAACCGCAGGCGTTAGGGAAGTACCTTTTTCCAGAGAATTATACATAGAACAAAATGACTTTAAGGAAGAGGCCAACCGCAAATTCTTCCGGTTAAAATTGGGAGGCGAGGTTCGACTTAAAAATGGCTATATCATAAAAGCAGAGAGTTGTACGAAAGATAAGGACGGGATGGTCACTGAAATACAATGTACCTATGATCCTAAGAGTAAGAGCGGGAGCGGCACGGAAGAAAGCCTGAGAAAAGTGAAAGGCACACTGCACTGGGTGTCAGTTCCTCACGCGATTCCTGCGGAGGTTAGATTGTATGATCGCTTATTTACAGATGAAGCTCCTGATTCTCATAAGGATAAAGAATTTATGGATTTTGTAAACCCTGATTCATTGCGCGTAATAACTGCTTATGTGGAACCAAGTCTAAAAGACGCTCAGGTAGAGGACCACGTTCAATTTCAGCGAATGGGGTATTTTAATGTTGATGTAGATTCCAAACCAGGTAAGTTGGTTTTTAACAGAACAGTCCCTTTGCGAGATACCTGGGCGAAAATTCAGGAAAAATCTTAAAATAGATATTTCTTATTGAAATAGATATAACAATAAGTATATTAAATTATTTTGGGATCAAATAGCGAACTGCTGAGCCATTTATGGCAAATGCCAAGGGGAAATCCTTATTGGCAATAATAATTCCGCATTAGAAGGGCTTAAAATGAGTTTTCTGATTTCTAGGGATCTCAAAACAAAATAACCTGATGTTTTAGAAAACATCAGGTTATTGGTCTTAGCGAAAATTCTTTACTCCTTCCCTTTTGGCTTAGGCTTATCTTTTTTCATGGCCTCCCCTATCATATTACTCGCAGTAAAAGAAGCTACCATGTTATTCAGCATATCACTTCCCGCCTGGGGAGAATTAGGTAAAAGAATAAGATTAGTATTCGTTTCCTCACCAATTGCCTGAAGTGTATCATAATGTTGCGTCACAACAATCAAAGCAGATGCTTCCTGAGAATTAATGCCTACCTTATTTAACACTTCTACAGATTCCTCCAGACCACGGGCAATTTCTCGTCTTTGATCGGCGATCCCCATTCCTTGAAGGCGTTTGCTTTCAGCTTCCGCTTTTGCTTTTTCCACGATCAGGATACGGGCAGCATCCCCTTCGAATTGCGCAGCGATCTTCTCCCGCTCGGAAGCATTAATTCTGTTCATGGCAGCTTTCACCTGAGAATCAGGATCAATATCCGTGACCAGGGTTTTTATGATGTCGTACCCATAGTCTAGCATGGCATCTTGCAACTCTGACTTTACAGCAATGGCAATGTCATCTTTTTTGACAAAAACATCATCTAGCTTCATCTTTGGAACCTCGGCCCTTACCACATCAAAAACATATGAAGTGATTTGTTCATGAGGATATTCTAATTTATAAAATGCCTCATATACTTTGTCCCTGATAATCACATACTGTACGGAAACTTTCAGTTTCACGAATACATCATCTAAGGTCTTAGTCTCAACGATCACGTCTAATTGTTGGATCTTTAGGCTTACACGACCGGCGATCCTATCTACCAGCGGTATTTTCATTTGTAATCCGGAATTTCGAATGCTGAGGAACCTTCCAAAACGTTCAATAATGACCGCTGTTTGTTGCTTTACCACAAAAAATGACAGCAAAAGAATGATGAAACCGAAAAAGAAAATCGGTATTAAAATATAATTTCCCATAGTATTTATTTTGTTAATGATTAAAATTAAGTGTTCCTATATTGGTCGGATCTTTTTCTGTTTTGTTACAATCTAAGCATATTTAGTGTAGATGTGGGCAGTGCCACCATTATTATGAAAGGCGCTCAATGGCGATCCTAATTCTCCTAATGCTTTCTTCCTTGCCAATAAGGGAAAGTATATCAAATAAATGGGGTCCTTTCAGGTCGCCAACAATGGCCAAACGCAAGGGCGCCATCACCATCCCAAAAGAAATTCCCTCCGCCCCTATCCAATCCTTAACAACCGCTTCCACCTCAACCGATTCAAATGAGGGGACTCCCTCAAGGGTCTTCTGAAGGTCGCCGAGGATACTTGCGGTTTTTTCTTTCCATTGCTTCTTCACAGCTTTTTCTTCATAATGTTCTGGCGCAGTAAAAAAATATGAACTTAGATCCCAAAGGTCATTTACAAAATCAGCACGTTCTTTTACCAAGCGCACTGCCTTGGTTACATAAGCCAAGTCTGGTTGCTGAGTGACAGCTGTTATCTTTTCCTTAATAATGGGATAAAAAAGTACTGCCAGTTCCTCATCAGTTTTTTGTTGTAGATACTGATGATTAAACCATTTGGTTTTATCCGGATCGAAGCGTGCTCCGGAATTATGAACCCGCTCCAGGGAAAAAGTGTTTATCAGCTCTTCCAGCGTATAGAGCTCTTTATCATCGCCAGGATTCCATCCCAGCATGGCCAGGAAATTAACTACTGCCTCCGGAAAATACCCGGCTTCTCTATAGCCTACAGAGGTTTCCCAGGAAAGTGGAAAGACAGGAAAGCCCATTTTTTCACCATCCCGTTTACTTAATTTTCCTTTACCGGTAGGCTTCATAATAAGTGGTAAATGAGCAAACACAGGAGGTTTCCATCCAAATGCCTCATATAGCTGACAATGCAACGCCAATGAGGGCAACCACTCCTCTCCCCTGATGACGTGAGTGATCTCCATTAAATGATCATCCACAATATTTGCCAGATGGTAGGTAGGCATACCATCACTTTTAAACAATACCTTATCATCCAATAAAGAGGCATCAATGCTTATGTCTCCTCGAATCTGGTCATGCAATGTTACTGTTTCATTATACGGAGTTTTGAACCGGATAACGTGGTCTTCACCGGCCGCAATTCTGGCCCGGGTTTCTTCAGGGGTCAGGGTAAGTGAATTGGAAAGTTTTTCTCTGTTGTGCCAATTGTATATAAAGGTCTTACCTTTTTCCTCATGATCTTTACGGTGAAATTCCAACTTTTCCGGAGTATCAAAAGCGTAATATGCCTTTCCTTTTGCCACCAGTTCTTCCGCGTATTTTTTGTAGAGTGCCTTACGCTCGCTTTGGCGATAAGGTCCAAAAGCACCATTCTTCCCAGGGCCTTCATCAAAAGGAATCCCACACCAGTTTAGTGCATCTATAATATACTGTTCTGCACCCTCCACATATCGGTTCTGATCTGTATCCTCTATCCTCAGCACAAAAGAACCTCCATGTTTTTTAGAAAATAAGTAATTAAATAAAGCGGTACGCACACCGCCAATATGCAAGGGGCCTGTTGGACTTGGAGCAAACCGAACGCGGATAGTATTGTTCATGGAAAAATTCTTAAAAAACAAAGATAGGCCGAAGCTATCGATTGCCAAAAGGTTACATGATCAATTCGAAGCTGTTCTCATTATGGTGTATCTAAACAGATTTCATGGTATTGGGAATCCGTTTATTCATGATCTTAAACCATAAGGGAGGCAATAGAGCAAGAACCATAGAGGTAGGGTATCCAAAGGGCATTTGGGGAGAATCCTCATGGCAATCAAGTATCTGATATTTCTTGGAAGAAATATAGTGATGGTCACTGTGCCTGGTTAGTTCATATAGGATGATACGGCCTAAAACATGGTTACTGTTCCATGAATGGATCTCCTTCACCCTTTCGTATCGCCCGGAGGGCATCTTTTTGCGCATAAGGCCGTAATGTTCAATATAGTTTACCGTCTCCAAAAGTAAAAAGCCTACTACTGCTGCTGCCAGCGCGAACCAAAGGGTGGGCCAACCAAAAAGAAGAAATACCCAAACCAAATAACCGAGCTGCAATAGCTGGTACCAAAACATGTCGTTCTTAACAGAAAAGAACGATCTGTTTTCACTGGCCAATAACTTTAATTGAATCTTCCAGGCTTTTATAAATTGTCTGCTAACAGAGGTCAACCAAAAGGAATAAACGGACTGATTGTAACGAGCGGTGGCCGGATCTTCCTTGGTAGCGGCATGGACATGATGACCAAAATTATGCTCAATATAGAAATGCATATACAGAGAGGGGAGCAATAATAATTTTCCAAGGAAACGTTCATTGGAGCTTTGCCTATGGCCTAATTCATGACCTACATTAATACCATTGGTTCCCAGAACGATTCCCAGAGAAAGAATAAGTCCGGTTATTTCATAGGGAGCATAGATAAATTGCGAGATGGACCAGAGGAAATAAAAAAGGAGCCCGTACACTATAGGCAGATTTGCATATAACATCCAATCAAACAACTTGTTAACAGCTTTCTTTTCTTTTGTTTTAGTATCGAAGTTTATGCTATCTAGCGGGAGCAGAATTTCGAGAATAGGAATTAGTATAAAGGCGTATACCGGCGTAAAATAACTCCATAATCCCCCGCTATGTATACTTATAAGGGCCGAAAGGGGAATGGTTAAGGCTGCCAGATATTTTAAATCCTTCATGATACGCTTTTTAACAAATATTTGAGGCTCAATTATGCCATATCCGGTATCTTGGTATTAAATATAGGAGATTTTGGATAGTTATAATAATATACTACATAAACTGTCGGCATTCATTTCCAAATACTATTACACCCAAATGATCAAGGGGGCCTTCGTATTTGTAGCCCTGGCCTTGCTCGTTTTTCTTGGTATACTGGCGTTAGAATATTTTCTTTGGCTAAACTCACCGATTAGGCTGATGTTGCTAATAGGTTCTGTAATTGTTACACTCGTTCTCGGGCTGAAGTATCTGATAATGCCCGGCATATATTTACTAAGATTAAAAAAGGGACTTAATTTAAAAGAGGCCTCTAAAATCATTGGAAATCACTTTCCTGAAGTAGGGGATCACTTAATAAACCTTTTAGACCTTGCCGAAGACAAACAAAGGTCAGAATTATTGTTGGCCAGTATAGAGCAACGCTCTAAGCTGCTTTCTCCAATACCGTTTAATAAGGCAATCGATATTAGTAAAAGCCTGGCTTACGGTAAATATGTACTCATCCCATTGTTGATCATAGGCGTTATAGGCATAGCAGGGCAATTGAATTCTTTATATGATTCTTATGAACGTGTTGTGAACTATGATATGGCCTATGAGAAACCCGCACCTTTCAAATTTATCATATTAAGTGGTGACTTGAATGTACTGGAATCAGAAGCATATACTCTCAACATAGTAACCGAAGGAGAGATACAACCAGATAAAGCGTATATCGTAATAGACGGAAAAGAACGATTGTTACAAAGAAACAAGGATCAGTTTTCCTATACTTTCAGAGCCCCCATACAAGCTCAGGATTTTTATATGATTGCGAACGAAATACGTTCGAGGTCATATCATTTAACAGTACTGAAGACACCTTCCATTCAGGAGTTTAAGACCATTTTGAAATACCCGGAATACATTCAGAAGCAAACGGATACACTACGCGGCACAGGTAATGCAATTGTACCGGAGGGCACTACAGTCACGTGGCAGATAGCCAGTGAAAATACCAATAGCGTAAAAATGGTGACCAAGGACACAATGTATTTATTTGCTGCCCTTGAAGGAAAGTATCAGCATTCAAGAAGTGTAACCAATGAATTAGACTATGAAGTAACCACTTCTAATGAGAATGTAGCGCATTATGAACGGCTAAAATATCGTATAGGAGTGATTAAGGATGCAAATCCTTCCATCCGGGTAAACGAGGTTCGTGACACTGTAAGTGAAGGAATCACCTACGAAGGAATAACTTCGGATGATATAAAGGTATCGAAGATCGATTTAGTTTATTATGTTGATAATGAAGACATTAACACTAGGATTTTGGAATTGGCACGTCCCGGGGATCGAAATTATAGTTTTTATTATGATTTTCCGTCCGGCATGAACCTGGAAAAGGGCAAAACATACTCATACTATTTTAAGGTAACTGATAACGACGCTTTACACGGAGGTAAAGTAGCAAAAAGTCAGGTGTTTTCTACGGATATACTAAATGATAGGCAAGAAAAGGAAAGGCAATTAAAAGAACAGGATAAATTATTAAGGGAATGGGAGGGTGCTTTAGACAAGTTTGAAGAACAGGAGCAATCCTTAAAGAAGTTGGAACGGGATGAGAAAGAGAAGAATGCGTTTAGTTTTAACGAGCAAAGGGCAATAAAGGATTTCCTGAAACAACAACAACAGCAGGAAGCGCTCATGGAAAAGTTTAGTAAGCAGCTTAAAAAGTCTATGTCTGATAAGGATGAGGTAGATCCATTGTTAAAGGAGCGGTTGGAAAGGCAGGAAATGGAGGCACGAAAGAATGAACGCTTACTTGAGGAATTAAATAAGATAGCTGATAAGTTAGACAAAGAAGAAATGTCTAAACGCCTGGAGGAGATTGGAAAACAACAACAAAACAGCAAAAGGAATCTTGAGCAGTTATTAGAACTTACTAAAAGATACTATGTTACGGAAAAGGCAAACCAGCTAGCTAAGGATCTTAAAGAGTTAAGTGAAAGACAGGAAACTTTGGCAAAATTAGGACAGGAACAGGACTTTACTTTAAAAGAACAAAATAAAATAAATGATCAGTTCGATACCATTTCAAAAGGGTTACAAGACTTGAGAAAGTCCAATGCTGATCTGCAAAAACCCATACAAATGGATACCTCCAGGGATATGGAAAAAGAAGTAAAGGAAGAGATTAAAGAGGCAGAAGAAGAATTAAATAAGCAACAAGGTCGGGAGGAGTCATCAGAAAACCAGGAATATCAGAAGGCTAATGATAATATAAAAAAGAAACAAGGGTCTGCCTCAAGTAAAATGAAACAAATGTCAGATGCTTTACAACAATCTACCATGGCTGGGGCGGAATCTTCCATGGCTGAAGATGCGGAGATGTTGCGGCAAATTCTCGATAACCTGATCACTTTTTCATTTAAACAGGAGTCACTCTATGATCGCTTACAGGAGCAAGGGATGGAGCGAGGATTTTATACAAATGTGATCAAGGAAGAACAGCAGTTAAAGGGCCTTTTTGAACATGTGGATGATAGTTTATTTGCGCTGTCCCTGCGACAAGTTGAATTAACAGAGTTTGTAAATGAGCAGATAACGGAGGTCTATTTTAATATAGACCGCTCACTTACAAGTTTGGCGGAGGGGCAAACGTATCAAGGAGTGTCTTATCAGCAATATGTACTGACAGCAGCCAATAATTTGGCAGATTTCCTTGCTAATATTCTGGGCAACATGCAGGAGTCATTGAGTAAGGGCAAAGGTAGCGGTCAAAAGAACGATGGATTTCAACTTCCTGACATCATTAAAGGGCAAGAAGGGATACAGGAACGAATGGAGGGAATGGACCAAAAGGGAGAAAAGGGACAGCAAGGGAAAGACGGTGAAAAAGGGTCGCAGGGTAAAGAAGGCGCTACCGGCGATAGCCGAGATAATAATAAGGGTAATGAAGATGGACAAATGGGGAATGAGGGAAAAAAGGGGAAAGATTCAGGCAGCGGTTTAGAGATGGGTGAAGAGGAATTAAAAGAGCTCTATGAGATCTATAAGGAACAACAATTAATTCGGAATAGGCTGGAAGAACAGCTTTCTTCATTGATTAGGGAGTCGGATAGACAATTGGCAAAACGATTGGCAAGGCAAATGGAGGAATTTGAAGATGACCTTATAGAAAGTGGCATTACACAACGAACACTAGACAGGGCAAATAGAATCCAACAGCAATTACTTAAGCTTGAGAATGCGGAGATGGAACAAGGGCGAAAGGAAGAAAGGGAAAGTAAGGTAGGGGAAAATGAATTTGGCAAACCTCTTGTAAACAGGAGAGAAGATAAAATTACGGAGAAAGGACTATTGGAGCTATTACAAAGACAAGTATTACCTTTGCAAGAATTTTATAAAGACAAGGCCAGGACCTACTTTAAAAAGGATGATTGAATTTATATACGAAGCAGAGCATAAGGTTATCGATAGCAAGAAATATACCGATTGGTTGCAAAAGATAGTGGAATCGGAATCAAAGATACTTGGGAACTTATGTTTTATATTAAGTACGGACAGTAAAGTTTTAGAGATTAATGAGAAGTATCTGAAGCATACTGATTATACGGATATTATCACTTTCGATTATTCTAACGGTGATGAGCTACATGGGGATATATTCATTTCTGTGGATCGGATAAAAGAGAATGCAAAGATGTATAAGGTAGATTCCGATGAAGAATTGAGAAGGGTAATGGCGCATGGTGTCCTTCATTTAATAGGATATGGTGATAAGTCTGAACAGGAAAAGCGCGAAATGCGGGAAAAGGAGAATGAAAAACTTAACATGTTCCACGTGGAACAATAGAGTAAGGCAATGTTTGAAAAAGAGTATGATGTAATTGTAGTGGGAGGAGGACACGCTGGTGCAGAAGCGGCTGCTGCTGCGGCTAATATGGGTTCTAAGACACTATTGGTTACAATGAATTTGCAGACCATAGGACAGATGTCCTGCAACCCTGCTATGGGAGGTATTGCGAAAGGGCAAATAGTAAGGGAAATAGATGCCCTTGGTGGTTATAGTGGAATAATCTCAGATAAGTCGGCCATACAATTCAAAATGCTGAATAAAAGTAAGGGGCCGGCCATGTGGAGTCCAAGAACACAGAATGACAGGATGCGTTTTGCTGAGGAATGGCGTTTAGCCTTAGAGCGCACGCCAAATGTGGATTTTTACCAGGAAATGGTCATGGGTTTACTTGTTAAGGGTGAACGTGTAGTTGGGGTAAGAACATCTTTGGGAATCGACATTAAGGGAAGATCTGTAGTATTGACCAACGGTACCTTTTTAAATGGACTAATTCACATTGGAGAAAAGCAATTTGGTGGTGGAAGAGCGGGAGAAAAAGCGGCTACTGGCATAACGGAACAGTTAAGTGCAATTGGCTTTGATTCAGGTAGGATGAAGACAGGAACTCCACCTAGAGTGGATGGCAGATCGCTGGATTATACCAAAATGATTCCCCAACCCGGGGATATTATCCCAGAGAAGTTTTCTTATTTGGATATTCCATTGTTGACAAACCAAAGAGATTGTCATATGACGCATACTTCCAAAGAGGTGCACGAATTGTTAAAGGAAGGTTTTGACAGATCACCTATGTTTAATGGAAGAATAAAGAGCATAGGGCCGCGTTATTGTCCTTCAATAGAAGATAAAATAAATCGGTTCGCGGATAAGGATAGCCATCAGATATTTGTAGAACCGGAAGGATGGGACACAGTAGAAGTATACGTTAATGGTTTTTCCACCTCCTTACCAGAAGATGTGCAGTTCAAGGCATTAAGATCGGTTAAGGGATTTGAGCATGTAAAGTTTTTCAGGCCTGGCTATGCTATAGAGTATGATTATTTTCCGCCTACACAATTAAAACATACGCTGGAAACAAAACTAATACAGAACTTGTATTTCGCAGGTCAGATAAATGGCACTACGGGTTATGAGGAAGCGGCATCTCAAGGATTAATGGCAGGTGTCAATGCCCACTTAAAAATAAACGAGCTGCCCGCGTTTACTCTTCAAAGAGACGAGGCGTATATAGGCGTATTAATAGACGATCTGATTACAAAGGGTACAGAGGAACCCTATCGTATGTTTACCTCACGGGCAGAATATCGCACCTTGTTGCGACAAGATAACGCCGATCTTCGTTTAACCCCAAAGGGCTATGCCATTGGTTTGGCATCCGAGGAACGCCTTCATAAAATGCAGGAAAAAGAAAAAAAATCGGATGCTTTTATAGATTTCTTCAGAAATACGAGCTTTTCGCCAGAAGCTATGAATCCAATACTGGAGGAAGTTTCATCCGCACCGGTAAGACAGGCTGATAAGATGTACAAGGTATTTTCAAGACCAAATGTGACCATGGAGCATATGCTTCAACTAGAGGAGGTGGCCAATTATGTGGATACCCACGAGTTGGGCCGGGAAGTGATGGAGCAAGCAGAAATACAGGTAAAATATTCTGGCTATATAGCCAAAGAAAAGAATAATGCGGACAAACTACAGCGGCTGGAGAACATTAAAATACCAGAAGGTTTTGATTATACAAAGTTGAGATCATTATCTTATGAGGCCCGTGAGAAGTTACAGGCTATAAAGCCCGTTACCATCTCACAGGCGTCCAGGATCAGCGGGGTTTCCCCAAGTGATATTAGTGTATTGTTGGTGTTCATGGGCCGATAAATACCAATTGTTCCACGTGGAACAATTAGAGGATATAAGATCGTGCCCTGGCCAATTGAACGGATATTATGGAATTATATTTAACCACCAGAGATCATGCGGTCTCCAAAGAAAGGTTTGAGCTACGATACGATGCTTCCCGGGACATGCTTCAAACAGTTCCTATACCTAAGGACATAGATAGATTCTATCAGGATGAAGCATACATCTCTCATACCGATGGTAATCGGACCTTTATGGAAAAAATATACCAACTGGTAAAAAAATATAATCTTAAAAAAAAGGAAACCTGGATTAACAAGTACGCAAAGAAAAATCCCAGGATATTGGATGTTGGGGCTGGTACTGGCTCTTTTGTGGCATATTTAAAAGAACGCGGCCGGGCATCTCATGGAGTAGAACCCAACGCAAAAGCACGGGAATTAGCCAGAAAAAAAGGAATAGACTTAGAGATCACCCTGAATGACCTGGGGAAAAAGAAATATGATGTCATTACTTTGTGGCATGTATTGGAGCATCTGCCAGATCTTGAAAAATATATTCAATCTATTACCCATAGACTTGCAGATAATGGCGTGCTGTTTATAGCAGTTCCCAATTTTCGTTCGTATGATGCAAAACACTATGGAACTTATTGGGCGGCTTATGATGTTCCAAGGCATTTATGGCACTTTTCCCGGAATTCAATTAAGAAGATCTTTTCTGCAAACGGATATACCTTGGTTGCCAGTAGACCCATGTTATTTGATGCATTTTACATTGCACAACTTTCGGAAAAATATAAACATGGGAAACATCGAATGTTCTCCGCTTTGTGGCACGGACTGCGATCAACTATATATGGCTGGCGAACCGGAGAGTATTCTTCCTTACTTTATGTCTTAGAAAAGCACCAATAGGCTCTTGCGGGAGTTATATTCAATCATCTCTCCTTAGCAGGTATATGCGTATCAAATTCTTTAAATATGGCTGGCAGGGCGTTTAAACGAGCGCTTATAGAATAGATTAAAACAATTAGTTTTAAAATTATTAATAGATAATATCTATAAAGCCTTATAGGTTCGTTTTTTCTCTTTAAACCAACTTTCAGATTTATCCTAAAAAATAGGTGTTTCTGATAATTGCTTTCTTATTTTTGACGGCTCAAAACAATCATCAAATGAAAAAGTTTTTTATAGCAACTGCAGTTTTAACCGCTATGGCATGTCAACAAGATAAAATTGGCTATGTAGATAATATTCGCCTTATGGACGGATATAAAGAAAAAGTCGCAGTAGAAGCGCGATTCAATGCTCAGAAAGAAACTTTCAACAAGAAAAGGGATAGTGTGTCACAGGTTTTTCAAATGGAAGCGCAAGCCATGGAAGCTCAGTCAAAAGGGATGTCTCAACAGAAAGCGCAGGAAGCCTATGCTATGTTACAACAAAAAGGGCAGCGTATGGGTCAAGAATTGCAGCAGGCAGAACAGTTAATGCAAATGCAGGGACAAGCTGAAATGGATAGTGTGATTCAGAAAGTGAAGAAAGAGATCATTGCCTTTGGAAAAGCAAAAGGCTATACTTACATCCTGGGAGGCGGAGAAGGCGGAAGCGTTCTCTATGGAGTAGAGTCCAAGGATGTCACCGATGAGATCCTGGCCATGTTAAACAGTGAATCTCAGGAGTAACAACAACTTATTCCTATCGTAAGAGTTGTTCCTTGCTAATTTTGTAATAGAAATACCAGGAATATTGCCGGAATAAGGTAAATAACGATCGTTTTAGCTCCTTCATAATCCTTGGCAATTCGCTGACCAAAAAGCAACATTAACAGGGAAATACAAGCCAGGATACCACCATAAAAAGCAAAAGTACTCTCTCCGCTCAAAAGTACTTGGACACATCCGATGGCACTGAACAATCCGGCTAAAACTTCCATGACCATAACCACAAAAAGCAGCACCGGCACCATGTTCTTAAATGGTGTTTTAGAAAAATGTCCCTTTAACCATTCTAGATTACCCTTCCAATCTACTATCTTATCCAGACCACTTTGAAGAAAAGTGATAACAAGGAATATAAGTAACACTAAAACCGTACTATTTTCTATAATGCTTTCCATAGTTTACTTGTTTGTTTAAATGACATAAAAATCATGCTGCCGACCTGTGCAATAATCTAGTGAGTTTAATGGAAAGATCGGTTAATATTATTTTTGAATTACCATTTCGTTCCACGTGATAAATGGCCTGTTCTAATTCTTCTATGATCCCCAGTATATTATTCTCATGTACAAATCCTGCAAACTTATCGAACTGAAATCCGTCTACATGCACCTTCATATAGGCCAGTTCTTCCACCTTATAATTAATGAGCATGGCTTGTCTAAAAACAGCCATACAGTATTTTAAAAAATTCTTTTGAGTTTCTCGTCCGGTTTTGGCGACTTCCTCACTCCATAAAATAAGTTCATGGATGGCCGACTTTTTACCCTTGGCCATAAAGGCACTTCGCACCCATTGAACAAACCATTTCTCAAAGATCAATTCTTCCGAATCCTTGTTCATGAGTTCCAGGGCCTTGTTGAAATTTCCATTCGACTCATGTGCCAAGCGCTGGGCCTCTTCACGTTGCACCCCAATTTCTACCAAGGCGCTTGTGATAGCCTCCTCGGGCAAAGGAGGAAAATGAAGGATCTGGCATCTTGATCTGATGGTTTGAAGGATCTGCTCCTCATCTTCCGTGATCAACAGGAAAATGGTTTTTTCAGGGGGTTCTTCAAGTAATTTCAGCAATTTGTTGGAGGCGGCGGTATTCACTTTTTCAGCCATCCATATGATCATTATTTTATAACCCCCCTCATAGGATTTAAGGGACAGTTTCTTAACGATCTCATGGGATTCATCTACCCCGATTTGACCTTGTTTTTTTTCTATCCCGATAAGGCGATACCAGTCGAATAAACTACCATAAGGATCCTCTTTTAGAAATTGTCTCCATTCAGTGAGGTAATGACTGCTTACGGCATGGCTCTTAACGGTATCTGAATTGGATACCGGAAAGGCAAAATGAAGATCGGGATGAGAAAGTGAATTGCATTTTAAGTTACATGCCTCATTGCCAGTGGTATTTTCACCCTGGGAATTGTCGCAAAGAATGTATTGAGCATAGGCTATAGCGGCCGGTAACGTACCCGAACCTTCGGGCCCAACAAATAATTGAGCATGGGGTAAACGACCAGAATCTGCACTCTGCGTTAGGTGTTTTTTTATGTGGGCAAGCCCGATGATTTCCTTGAAAAGCATGAGGTCAAATATACAGATTTTGTAAGTCTGCCAGGCTAAATTAAATAAAGAGGTGACTTTAACCCCGTTCTTTTATTCTTTACATTTGCGATTCTCAAAAGCAATAAAAAAATGAAAACCATAGAGGATTTTAATTTCAAACATAAGAAGGCCCTGATCAGGGTAGATTTTAATGTTCCCCTGGACGGTGAATTTAAGGTAACGGACACCAACAGGATAGAAGCTGCCAAACCTAGCATAATGAAGGTTTTAGAAGATGGCGGGAGTGCAGTGTTGATGAGTCATTTGGGAAGACCAAAAGGACAGGCAAATCCGGATATGTCCTTACGGCATATTTGTGACACTGTAAGTGAGATCATTGGGGTAGAAGTGAAGTTTTCTGAAGATTGTATTGGGGATAAGGCACTGGAAGCTGTTAATCAGTTAGAGGATGGGGAGGTGTTACTCCTGGAGAATCTTCGTTTTCACTCAGAAGAAGAAAATGGGGACACCAATTTTGCGCAAGCCCTTTCAAAATTGGGAGATATATACATCAATGATGCATTTGGAACGGCCCACCGTGCCCACGCATCAACGACAATTATTGCTCAATTTTTCCCCGAAAGGAAATGTTTTGGTTATCTATTGGCAAAGGAAATTGAAGCGATCGAAAAAGTAATGCGCACCGGAGAAAAACCGGTAACCGCCATTCTTGGCGGCGCCAAGGTCTCATCCAAGATCACAATCATTGAAAATATCCTGGATAAGGTAGACCATCTCATTATTGGTGGAGGTATGACCTACACTTTTGTAAAAGCAATGGGTGGAGAAGTTGGCGACTCTATTTGCGAGGATGATAAAATGGACCTGGCTCTTGAGATCATGGAACAAGCCAGGAAAAAAGGAGTGGACATACACCTCCCGGTAGATGTACTGGCAGCAGATAGCTTTAGTAATGATGCCAGCACTCAAACCGTTTCTGTAAAACATATTCCCAGTGGATGGCAGGGCCTTGATGCCGGTCCGGAAACCCTAAAAATGTTCAAAAAGGTTATCCTGGACTCTAAAACAATTCTATGGAACGGCCCGGTTGGCGTATTCGAAATGGAAAAGTTTGCTCAAGGGACCATCGCAATAGGTAATTATATAGACGAGGCCACTCAAAACGGAGCATTTTCCCTTGTTGGAGGTGGTGATTCCGTAGCCGCCGTTAAGCAATTCGGATTTGAAGAAAAAGTAAGCTATGTTTCCACCGGTGGCGGCGCCATGCTGGAGAGCC
This sequence comes from Eudoraea sp., assembly GCA_024639765.1. Lineage (GTDB taxonomy): Bacteria > Bacteroidota > Bacteroidia > Flavobacteriales > Flavobacteriaceae > Muriicola. The sequence continues at coordinate 9,287 of JAHEHU010000022.1, read as the reverse complement.
TGGAAGGAAAAACTCTGCCTGGTATTGCAGCAATATTGGATGCTTAAAATCGTTATAAACCAGAGATGATTTCCGTTATGTAAGCTATTCAAAGGATTATTTTATTCTTTCAGAAAAAAATTGCATTTTCGTTGACCCCCACGATGTAAAGAAAAATTATGTATTCATTTAAAAAATGGCTGCTTCTTGGGCTCCTAATGGGAGCTGCTGAAACACTCATGGCACAGCAAGCCGATTCGTTAATTTTTAAGAAGGGGGATAAGGTACAGGACCAGATAGTAGAGATCTTACAGAAAGACTCCATCAATACCCTTACCGAATCAGGGACAACATTTTTGGTCAAACCGGACAAGACCATTGCTCTCACGGACCATCCTGCCGCGTCAAAATATGACAGCCTATGGATGAAAGAATTGTACGAGAGTGCACAGTCCTTTCAAAGTATGTACGAAGAGGTTACGAGTGCAGATAGTACATCCATAGACAGTATTTCGATAGACACGGAGGTTTTAAAAGAACGACTCCTGGCCTTAGATCAGAAAACACCCTTTAACATTTCCTATAATCCTTCTTTGGAGTCTGTCATCAAATCTTTTTTAATTCGAAAAAGAGGGTTGATGGAGCGCATGTTGGTGGCGAGTCAGTTTTATTTTCCTCTTTTTGAACAGGAACTGGATAACTACAATATTCCATTAGAGATCAAATATCTGGCAATTGTTGAATCAGCCCTGAATCCAAGAGCAAAATCGAGGGTTGGCGCAACCGGATTATGGCAATTCATGTATAGCACAGGGAAGATGTATGAGCTGGATGTGAGCAGTTATGTGGATGAACGTAGCGATCCAATAAAATCAACAAAAGCCGCATGTCAGTACCTATCAAAACTATATGATATTTTCGGAGACTGGGATTTGGCTCTAGCGGCCTATAATTCCGGACCTGGAAATGTGAATAAGGCCATAAGAAGATCTGGAGGATATACGAACTACTGGAATATTAGACGTAACCTTCCCAGAGAAACGGCCGGTTATGTGCCCGCTTTTTTAGCCACCATGTATTTATTTGAATATGCTGAAGAACACGGCCTAAAGGCAACTAAAGTTCCACGGGCTTATTTTGAAACGGATACCGTGCATGTAAAAAGGCTGATCACCTTTGAGCAGATCTCAAAAATGGTAGATGTGAGTATTGAAGAGTTAACAGTATTGAATCCGTCTTATAAATTAAATATCATACCCAACATTCCTGGGAAGGATTACTCCTTGCGATTGCCAAAAAGTGAAATAGGCAAGTTTGTAACCAATGAGGAAGCTATTTACGCCTATGTTGAGGAGGAACTAAAAACTCAGGAAACGCCATTACCACAATTGGTTAAGGCAGAGGAACGGATCCGTTACAGAGTAAAGAGCGGAGACTATCTGGGAAGAATAGCCGAACGTTATGGCGTAAGGGTTAGTCAGATAAAGAACTGGAATGGCTTACGAAGTAATAATCTTAGGATTGGGCAACGTCTTACGATCTTTCCCAGAAAACCATACGTTGCTGCAAAGCCCCCTGCAAAACAAACTACTTCATTGAATAGCAGCACTTTAAAGGTCCACACTGTAAAAGAAGGAGATTCCTTATGGACCATCTCAAAAAAATATCCTGGAATTACTATCGAAAATTTACGAGAATGGAACGGTATTAGCGGTAATAATTTGATGCCAGGCACAAAATTGAAATTATGTGCATGCTCTTCGTAAGACACCGAAGCTAAAGTAATGTTTAGACCTCGATAAAAAATACTGACTCAAATATCAATGAAACACTTATCTACGCTACTGCTTGCCTTATTACTCTTATCTTCCTGTAATGACGGGCCAAAAAAAACGTATAAACCATCTTCTATTGGCGCTATTAACTCTGTAGGCGTTGTCATTAGCAATGAGCTGTGGGAAGGCCCGGTAGGCGATAAATTAAGGGAATATTTTGCCGCTCCCGTGGTGGGCCTAACCTGGGATGAACCTATATTTAATTTGGAGCAAATGCCTCAAAAAGTTTTTACAGGCACCACTAGATATCGCAGAGCGGTGCTTTTTGTGGATCTTGATACAATAAATGTGGCCCATGTTAAAACCGATCTTTACGCAACACCACAAGAGATAGGGGTTATAAAGGGAAGAACTGAGGAAGAGATCATTGAGAATATTGAAACCAGTGCGGAAGAGATAATACAGGCCATTTCCACAATGGAATTAAAGGAAACCCAAAAGAGATTCCTTAGATCTTTAAACAAGGACAAGATCCTGGAAGATAAATTTGGAGTCACTTTAAGACTTCCTTCCATATACAAGTTGGGAAAGCAAGAGGAAAATTTTGTTTGGATAGATCGTGAGATCCAAAAAGGGAGTATGAATATAATTGCTTATGAAATTCCATGGAATAGTCTTTCCAACGACTCTACTTTTGTAACAGATTTTATTAGAATGCGCGATTCTATTGGAGAAAAGTATATCCCGGGACCAGATTTCCCCGATAAGAAGACCTACATGACCACGGAAGACGCCTTTGCTCCGTATTTTTTTATGACAGAGATAGATGGTAGAAGAACAATTGAAGCAAGAAGTATTTGGGACATGGAAAATTATCCCATGGCCGGACCATTCGCAACCTTTATCATGGATGACGAAAAGAATAACCGAAAGCTTGTTGTAGAAGGATTTACCTTTGCTCCGGCTACAAATAAAAGAGATTATATGTTTGAGTTGGAGGCCATCATTCGAACAATAAAATTCAAATAGGACCTAAAAAATTAAAAAAAGCTCCGGGCCATAAGGTTTGGAGCTTTTTTTATTCCTTTTAATCAAAAGCAAAGCCCGTAGAAAGCCTAAATACAAATGCGTATAAGGTTATAAGCCAAAGGGCGAAACAGAACCAGGAGAAAGCCTTAAAATACTTTTTAAGAAATATACTACTCCAGTTTCTAAATGCTTCTAAATAAATTTCTTTAACGTGTAAAATTCTTTGCATATTCCTGCCTTTTAATGTTTATCCTAAGGCAAAGATCATTTTCTGATATACAAATAGTATAATAACTAGACCAATAACAGATAAATCGGTTTATTAAAAGGTAGTAGCACGGGAGATTCTATCAAGGGGTCACTTTATCCGATGTATTGAAAATCAACAATAAAAAAACGACCCCGAAGGGTCGTATATTTTATTGATACCTGCACTTTTATTTCAATCAAAAGCAAAACCTGTGGCCACTCTAAAAATAAAAGCATAAAGTACTATTACCAAACAGGCCAGACAGAACCAGGTGAAAATTTTAAATAAGTTGCGGACAAAGTAGGAACCTAAATTTTTAAAGGCTTCTAAATATATCTCTTTCAGGAGTAGAATGTGTTTCATATAATTAAGATTTAGGCAGTATAAGAATGAACTGTTTTTATGGTTATAACTTTAAATTGCCTTATTGCGTATATGCCCCTTTCATATTTGTTGTATAGGGTCTTAATCTTGTGGCGAAGCCGGTTTTATTGTATTAGAGTCTTCTGAAAGGAGGGATAAACTATGCTTATTGATAGTATATAGAAAAGCCATCTACTAATTTCATAGATGGCCTTTCCGGGGTAGGTCAGTTGGTTGATGGTTTACATATTCACAATAATAAATTCGGAACGTCTGTTAAGCTGGTGCTGGGCACTACTACATCTAATACTGCCATCACAGCCATTTAATAGTCTTTCTTCGCCATACCCTATGGCACTTTCTATTCTTTTCGGATCAATTCCTTTGGAGATGATATATGCCCTGGTAGATTTTGCCCTTTTATCCGAAAGGTATTTATTGTAAGCGGCTTTACCTCTGGAATCTGTATGCGATTCTATTTTGATGATCATAGAGGGATTCTCCTGCATAACCGCTACTAATCTATTAAGTTCCGTAGCCGCATCATCGCGAATATTGGACTTGTCAAAGTTGAAGAAGATCATATTTAACTTGATCTTTTTGATCCCTTCCTCTAGAACGATCAGGTCCTCCAGTTTTTCAAGGGAAACCTCAACATTGATGAGTTCATTGTCTTTGGTAGGTGTATTGAGAACTACCTCAGAATAACCTTCTTTATTAGTTCTTACTGTATATTTTGTATTACTATCCAGATCTTCAAAAACAAAACTTCCGTCTTTATCAGAAATAACCTCCTTTAATTTAATATTGTTCTCATCGAGAAGGGTAACAAGTGCTTCGGGCATTACCTCTCCTGTTACCTGCTCGGTCACAACACCTGCAATGGCATTGAGATTTAGTTCTTCAGGCAATAGTCTGGAGAAAGAATAAATATCATCATCTCCTTTACCACCACGTCTGTTAGAGGCAAAGAATCCTTTTTGGGTTCCTTCATTCACTATATAGGAAAAATCATCTTTCTTGCTATTCACGGGCTTGCCCATGTTTTTTACCTGTTGGAAGCCATTTTCTTCGTCAAAGGCTGCCTCATAAATATCTAATCCGCCTAGTCCAATATGGCCGTTTGATGAGAAATAGAGTTTCTTATCGCTTATGAAGGGGAACATTTCTTTACGCTCTGTATTGATCTCTGGTCCCAGGTTGCGGGGGTCAGAGTATCCACCATCTTCGTAGACATCAACTACAAAAATATCAGTTTCTCCAAGGCTTCCGGGTCTGTCAGACACAAAGTAGAGCTGTTTCCCGTCAGGACTTAAGGCAGGATGGCCAGTTGAAAATTCGTCACTATTAAAAGGGACTTCAGTAGCTTCTGTCCACGAACCAGCTACTTTCCTGGACCTGTATATTTTTAAATTGTTCACACCATTTTTATCTCGCTTGAGTTTCTTCCCGTAATTATTTCTGGTAAAATACATGGTGGTATTATCCGGGGAAAAGGTGACGGAGGCCTCATGATATTTGGTATTGATCTTTTTGGAGAATTTTATGGCATCCTTTACCTCCTGAGATTCATTGTTTACCTTGGCTACATATAGATCCAGATAGGGTTGATTATTCCATTTATACCTGCGAGTGCTAAAGAAGGACGAGTCCATTGCGGAAGCAAATACCAGCTGATCTTCGTTATAGAACATAGGGGAAAAATCAGAATATTCTGAATTTGTTTTTATATTCCGTATGGTATATTCCTGTTCCGTATTCAGAATGTTATCCAGCACTTTTTCTTTAGGAGTGGTTCTGGGATCCTCTACAGTATAGCGCATCCCTTCCTTCTTAACTTTCCGGTCGTAAAGGCGCATCAGGCGTTTTGCCCTGGCATATTTTCCGGTTCCTTTAAGGCTATGTGCGTATTTAAATATGTTTTCCGCGCTTATATCTTCTTTATAGCGGTTATACAGCAGGTCATACCAATAAAAGGCCCGCTCCATATTGGTATTGAAATAATGCGAATCTCCCGCCTTTTGGATGACCTCATAAGTGTAATTTTCCTCGTTATTCTTGAGGAAAGATTCGTATAGTTCGGCGGCCTCTGAATACCACATTTTATCAAAGTATTCATCCGCCTTTTGCAATATCTTATTGGGCGGATCTTTAACGGCAGATGTTTTAAAAGCCTTCTTTTTTAAGGGAGCCGAAGCACGATTCTGAAACAGCACATCGTAATTTGATTTTGAAATTGGCGTGGATACGGTTTTATTTTCAATATGCATGATCCATAATTTATCACCATAATTTCCATTTAATCGGGATGAGGCCGCTTTTAGGACCCCGTTCCAATCGTTGGAGTGGGCGAGATAAACATAGGTCAACTTAGATTCTGGATTTTCCGCTGTTAAGGGAAATAATCCTTTAGTTCGCAGCTTTTTTACAAATTTCGAAACATTGCTTTTATCACCAAATACCCCGGCAACTGCATAGTAACCATTTCCTAATTTGGTCATTCCTTCCACAGTTCGGGAGGCGATGTTAGCTTTTTTCGCATTTCTTAGAAATTGGTTGTGCGATTGTGTTGTTGAAGTAGTTTTTGCGGGTTCAATAGCTTCGCTTATTTCGGAAGGGTTCTTTTTGCTGTTTTCTACATGCAAGATCCACATCTTCTTCTTGTAGTTAGCTTGCAGATAAGAAGCTATGGCATCGGCTCCTGAAGAGAAATGGTTCAAGTAGACATAATGCATCCCGTTTTCTGGGCTTTTGAAATATCCCGGGGACATACCATTTTTAGTAAGGGCACCTGCAAATTTATGGGCATTTTCAGACACACCGAATACACCTGTTATAAGATAATAACCATTATAGACATTGGTGTAACCACCTACAGTTTTGGTGGCTATATTATTCGCTTTTGCCTGGCTTTTGAACAGCTCTTTAGCTGATAACTCCGTACCTTCGGTTACGGAAATATCCATAAAGGAGGCATACCCGCTTGTATAGCTAACAAATAGCAAAAGAAATAGTATGCTGAATTGTTTTATGTTCATGTGTTTATTGACCCTAAATAATAACCTGAAATTTTTATTCAGGCTATTTGATTCGCCCCGAATTAAGGGGTCTATACATATAATATCTCTTTCATAACGCCGAATTTAGAAGTTCTCATGCTACAGGATTACTTTTTGTTGTGAAATGAATGTTTTTTGTCGTGTATCTCACTAATATGTCGCTCAGGGATGTGTGACTACCTTAAATAAGACCAATTTTTAATACTCGAGCCACATTTGATATGGGCCTGGTAGCTGCCAAGGACAGCCCAGGACAGGGAAGACAAATATTTTATAAATACCGATAGGTATGTTAAGATTTGATGTTAATTTAGGTAAGGTTTTATCACCTTTTACTAAGAATGGCTTTCCTTCTTTGAATTAGAGAAATTTGAAACAAAAAAGGCAGCCTTTTAAAGGCTGCCTTTTAAGCTTATGTATATACTGTGTTACTCTTTTTTCTCCTCTAACTTATCATCTTCCTTAGAGGCGTCTTTGAATTCTTTAATTCCACTGCCCAATCCCCGCATTAGTTCAGGAATTTTTTTACCGCCGAATAGCAATAGAACTAAAACTACGACGACTGCTATTTGCCAGGGGCCTATTGCCAGAAAAGGTACTAGTAAGATCATGTGCATTAATTTATAAGGTAAACAAAGGTAATAAAAAACTAAATAGATATTATTTATTCCAAACGTTAAGATTGTACATTAATTGCCGTACCTCATCAACGAATGGACGATTTGAATAAGAAATACAGAGAACTAATAGGTACTCGTATCATTTTTAGGATAGTAGTATGTTGAAATTCAATTCGAAATGTATATTTGTGTTGCATGGAGAAAAAAGGGAAAAAAAGAAAAGAGATCAGGCGGAAGCTCTTGCATAAGTATCGATTGGTGATTCTTAATGAAAGCACTTTTGAAGAAAAGATCTCTTTTAAATTAAGCAGATTGAATGTTTTTATCACGGGCACCCTGTTTATTATCGTCCTGATCGGACTCACTACATTGCTCATTGCCTTTACACCTTTACGCGAATATATTCCGGGATATTCTTCAACGCGACTAAAAAAACAAGCCACGGAACTTACCTATAAAACTGATTCACTTGTCAATGTGCTATTTTATACCAATAGGTATTTAGAAAATATTAGGATGGTCCTTCGGGGGGATGTAGAGAACAACGAAATAAACAGGGATTCTTTGTTTGAACAATTCAAAATAGACCCTTCCACGGTCGACTTGTCGCCCATCAGGGAAGACTCTGTATTGAGGGCACAAGTTGCCTTAGAGGACAAGTACAATCTCTTTCAAAGAAGTACCTCCCAGGGAAGCCTTGTCTTGTTCTCACCGGTCTCCGGTGTTATTTCTCATCAATACGATGCCGATAAAAAACACTTTGCCGTAGATATTGTTGCCGAAAAAGACGCCCCGGTGAAAGCAGTGGCCAATGGTACCGTTATTTTTTCAGAATGGACCGCAGAAACTGGCTTCGTAATAATCATGGAACATGAAGAGGGCTTGTTATCAGTATACAAACATAACGGCTCTCTAAGTAAGGAGCAGGGAGATCTTGTGAAAGCAGGAGAGGTCATTGCTTCTGTTGGTAATACCGGGGAATTCACTACCGGACCTCATCTGCATTTTGAATTGTGGAGCAATGGAAACCCCGTGAATCCATCAGATTATATTGATTTTAACTAAGATACATGTCCTTAAAATCATTCGCTGCTAAGATCTTTGCCGGAATTATCCACAAAAGAACTGCACGCTGGGTTAACAATCCAATAAGTACCCAGGAGAATCTTTTTCAAGAACTTATTTCATCGGCAAAGGACACCAAATTTGGAAAGGATCATAAATTTGAGAATATCAGATCACATGAAGATTTCATAAACGAGGTACCTATACGAGATTATGAGGCTCTTACTCCATATATAAATGACGTTGTTGCCGGGAAAGATGATATTCTTTGGCCGGGCAGACCTGTTTATTTTGCAAAGACAAGCGGCACCACTTCCGGAGCAAAATATATACCCATTACCACAAATTCCATAAAGCATCAGGTGGAAGCATCCCGAAATGCCATCCTCAATTATATCCATGAAACCGGAAACACCTCCTTTGTAGATGGAAAGATGATCTTTTTGCAGGGAAGTCCGGAGCTAACAGAAAAGAACGGTATCAAATTAGGCAGACTTTCCGGGATCTCGGCGCATTACGTACCCAATTACCTTCAAAAAAACAGATTGCCTAGTTGGGAGACCAACTGTATTGAGGATTGGGAGACCAAGGTAAACAAGGTCGTAGAAGAAACCATAGATGAGAATATGACGGTCATAGCCGGCATACCATCCTGGGTGCAAATGTATTTTGAAAAATTAAGATCGGTTTCGGGGAAGAATGTAGGAGAGCTCTTTAAGAATTTTGAAATATTTATCTATGGAGGGGTAAACTATGAGCCGTACAGGGCAACCTTTGAGAGTCTGATAGGAAGAAAAGTAGCTAGTATTGAGCTTTTCCCGGCCAGTGAGGGGTTTTTTGCCTATCAGGATAAACAAAATGAAAGGGGCATGCTTCTTTTATTGAATTCAGGTATTTTCTACGAGTTTGTAAAAGCGGACGATTTTTTTAATGAAAACCCCAAAAGAATTACGCTAAAGGATGTGGAGGTGGGAGTTAACTATGCGATGATCATTTCTACCAATGCAGGTCTATGGGCGTACGATCTGGGAGATACCATTCAGTTTATTTCTGTTAAGCCTTATCGGATCATCGTTTCCGGAAGAATAAAGCACTTTATTTCCGCTTTTGGGGAACATGTTATAGCCAAAGAAGTGGAATACGCCAT
>JAHEHU010000186.1 GCA_024639765.1 Eudoraea sp. | reverse complement strand
TAAACATAGGGGGATTAGCTCCAAAACCTGTAACAAAGCTATATCCCAGCGCATTTGTTCCCAGAACATAATCAGCAGCTTGCCTTACTGCTGTTAAATATTCAGGTTTATTTTCCAACCTATAGGCTTGGGCAATAATCATTGCTGTATTCAGGACATCACTATTAGAACCCCACTGAAAATCTTTGACACACTGAAAATAATCATTTGTTTTTGTTCTTGCAGTAAGGTCATCAGCCGTATTCAAAATTCCTTCTTGCAATTCGTTATAAAATGCATCAGGAACGAGTGATTTGTTATCTAAAAGTGTAAATATCCCCATAAACCTCATAAATTTTGTCCAACCATCACCAGGGCTATAGTTAAAATCAATTTGCTTTTTATTCAGTTGTTCGAGGTAAGCCCGATCAGTAGTAGTTACGTATAATTGTGCGCCGGCCCAAAAGAATTCATCATCAAAATTGCTATCCCCATATTGACCTGTACTAATATCTTCAGGATTTACGAATGCAACTTGCGGATTAGCAACAGACCAGTTATAAGCCTTTTTAGCTGACTGCATACAACCTTTGGCATATACAGAATCATATGGCATAAAAACCCGGGCAGCCTGTGCGGCAGCGCCTGCAAAATCCAAACTGGCGGCGGTTCCTTTGCCTACAACATATCTTTGATTTGTTGCCTCATGAGGCATTACCATTCCTTCAAAATTTTTAGTGGTAAGTTTGTGAAACATTCCTCCGTCTTCATCCTGCATCGTTAACACCCAATCCATTTCATATTTCAGTTCATCTAAATAATCACTAATGGAATTGCCACTTTCAGGTATATTTAAATCTCCATCCGCAACACTATGTGGATATTGCTCCTCCAGCAAAAAGTATTGACCTAAAGGGAAAGAGGCATTAACTACATATTTGTTATAGTCTCCAGCATCATACCAACCTTTAGGGGAATTTAGTATCCCCGTTTGTTTGCCGCTCGAAGGGTGATACAAAACGGAATCATCCGGATGGCCTAAAGTTCTGCTCCATTGAGAAGCATGCTTTGCATCAAGGGCCATACCTGCTCTTTGAAAGTACAAACCCTTTATTGATCCCTGAAAAACAGGAAGTAATACCTGTTCTTTTATAGCAAAAGGAAAAGAAAATCCAACATCTTTAAGATAAATATGATATGATCCTGTATCTGTAAATTCACTGAAATCGGCAATGTGTACGACTTCTCCAGCCATTTCCCAGTCTAATGGTTCAGAGAGTTCACCAGAAAAAACAGCAGCACCGGATTCGCTATCAACAATAGTAAATTTTCTATTATTCATTTCAGTAACAACCACCGCTTTTTTATCAGCATTGGGATAATAACCAATTTGGTTTAATCTAATCTGAGTGCTAAATGAATCAGGAATGGCAGGGACAGCTTCTTTACAACCCCCGGTAACTAAAAGAATCAAAGTTCCATAAAGACAAAATAACCTACACATGAATTCAAATTAAATGATTATCCCCAAGCCTGTTTCCCCGTAAATAATATTACGACAAATCTTCTGCTTCCAGCAATTTTTCAATAGGTTTTCCACGCCACCAGGTTGCCAAACTGGAACCAGTAATATTCATCATGGGCCCAAACACGGCCGGCGCCAGACCCATAGTAGCAACCCTTCCCATTTCTAAGGCAATACCTGAGGCCAAACCAGCGTTTTGCATGCCTACTTCGAATGCAACGGTACGCGCCGACTTCCTATCGAGACCAAATACTCTGCTTCCCCAATATCCGAAGAAATACCCTATTAAATTATGTAAAATTACCGCCAATATCAAAAGTAATCCCAGCGTTAGGAGGGATTCCCTCCCGGCGGCAGTAATAATTGTAATAATAATTGCAATTCCTGCCATGGAGACCACCGGCATTGCTTTATCGAGCCATTTAAATCTCCCATGAGCAAATCTATTAAACACCAGTCCGGCAATTATGGGTATTATTACGATTTTTACAATACTCCAAAGCATTCCCAAAAAGTCTATGGGCACCAGTTGATTAGCCAAAATCTTCATCAGCAAAGGTGTAAATAGTGGTGCCAGCAGGGTTGCAACAGCAGTTAAGGTAAGAGAAAGAGCGAGGTTTGCACCTGATATATAAGCCATTACATTAGATGCAAGGCCACTTGGAGAGCTACCTACCAAAATAATTCCTGCTGCAATTTCGGGTGGGAATCCAAATAGAGTAGCCAATCCATACCCTACAAAAGGCATAATGGTAAACTGACATATAATTCCCACTAAAACACCCTTAGGCATTTTTACAACTCCCTTGAAATCCTGGAGGCTCATGGCAGTACCCATTCCAAACATGATTAGCATTAATAATGGAATTATCAGATTTTTGAGATCGAAGTTTCCTGCTTTGGAAAAAAATTCGGGATAAAACATTGAAGCAGTCACTGCTGCAAATATTAATATGGTAAAGGAAAACCCTTTCAATGATTTAACATTTCGTACAGCTAAAGCGAATGATAAAAAGAAAAGTATCAGAATAGGACCCAGGATATTATAGTCAACCAAAATCAAGAATACAAGTGCCAGTATTCCGGAACTGATGGCTAATCCCCAAATAATTTTTCTATGCATCAAACAGTATGGTTTTCCTCAATAGATATACTATTTAATTGTATAGGAACTTGTACAACATATCTAAAACTTGAAATATTAATATCGTAATGCGGAGCTATTCTATTGTAAGTTTTTGCTTCATAAACCATTCATATAATTCTTCAGTTTTGTAAGCCTGAACCCATGCGTTATGCCCTACCCCATCATATCTGGTAAATGTAACATCATAGCCCATTTCCTTAAGTTTTGCAACCATGTCCTCAGATTCGGAAATAGGTATAGATTTATCTTCAGTTCCATGAAAAACCCATATGGGCATATTCTTATTAATCCAGGCCGCATAGGGTACCGGGGTCATGCCGCATACGACAGCCATGGCCGCAAATTTATCAGGATATTGTACAGCAAGTTCCCAGGCAGCACTCCCACCCCTACTTAAACCACTAAGGTAAATTCTGTCAATAGCTACCCTGTTGGTTTCTATTATCGTATCTAATAATTGCATTACGGCCCTGGTATTCCACCATTTTCTCTTATGTGGGTTTTGAGGTGCCAGTATTAAGAAAGGGAATTCCTTACCTTCCGCTAAAAGTTTAGGTGGCCCATTAGTTTTGAGATCTTCCAGAGTGCCTCCTGCTTCTCCTCCCCCGTGTAAAAATAAAAGCAGGGGAAATTTTTCATTTTTTTCCTGTTCATAT
>JAHEHU010000090.1 GCA_024639765.1 Eudoraea sp. | reverse complement strand
TATAGCAACCCTCGTATTTCCGGTTCAAGAATTAAACTTTGCGCCTGGAAATACGAGGGTTTTCTTTTTTAGCCAACACAGGGGAAGAGGCATTAAAAAATGGTTATTTTTGTGCCCTAATATTAGCGCTGAATGGGAACCACATCACAAAATTTTGCCAGATACACCATAACGGCTGCACTTCCTTACACAAATGGTCCTATCCATATAGGTCATTTAGCCGGGGTCTATGTCCCTGCGGATATCTACGCCCGTTACCTGCGCATGACCGGTAAGGATGTAGCATTTGTTTGCGGCAGTGATGAGCACGGTGTGGCGATCCCAATGAAGGCCAAAAAGGAGGGCATTACGCCTAAAGAACTGATTGATAAATATCACAGTATCATAAAACAATCCTTTCTCGACTTTGGAATCACTTTTGACAATTATTCCAGGACCTCAGCTGAAATTCACCATAAAACAGCCAGTGATTTTTTTATAACCTTGTACGAACAGGGCAACTTCATTGAAGAAACCACGGCTCAATTATATGACGATCAGGAAGATCAATTCCTGGCAGATCGTTTTGTAACTGGCACATGCCCCAAATGCGGATATGAAGAAGCCTATGGTGACCAGTGCGAGAATTGCGGTTCTTCTTTAAACGCCACAGACCTGATCAATCCAAAATCTACTTTATCCGGCGCAGTTCCAACATTAAAAGAGACAAAACACTGGTTCCTGCCCCTGGACCGGTATGAGGATTTTTTAAAACAGTGGATCCTGGAAGAGCACAGATCGGATTGGAAGCCAAATGTTTACGGACAGTGCAAATCCTGGATAGACGATGGCCTCAAACCAAGAGCAGTAACACGTGATCTGGATTGGGGGATCCCTGTTCCTGTAAAAGGTGGTGAAGGCAAGGTACTCTATGTATGGTTCGATGCTCCTATAGGCTATATCTCTTCAACCAAAGAATGGGCCAAACGAGAAGGAAAGGACTGGAAACCATACTGGCAGGACAAGGACACCAAACTGGTACATTTCATAGGAAAAGACAATATTGTATTTCACTGTATTATCTTTCCCAGTATGCTAAAGGCACATGGCGATTTTATTCTTCCAGAGAATGTGCCTGCCAATGAATTTTTAAATCTTGAGGGTCAAAAACTATCTACCTCAAAGAATTGGGCCGTTTGGTTGCATGAATATTTAGAATCTTTCCCAGATGCTCAGGACGTGCTTCGGTATACCCTAACTGCCAATGCTCCTGAGACCAAGGATAACGATTTTACCTGGGCCGATTTTCAGGCACGCAACAACAATGAACTGGTTGCCATTTTTGGAAATTTCATAAATCGTGTTGTAGTCCTTACCCAAAAATATTACGAAGGTGTGGTCCCTGCTGCTGGAAAATTAACTAAAGCAGATCAGGAAGCCTTAAAGGCCATGCAAGGATTTCCTGCCTCCATATCCGCTTCTGTTGAACGCTATCGGTTCAGGGAAGCAGGACAAGAATTAATGAATTTAGCAAGAGTGGGTAACAAATACCTGGCAGATGAAGAGCCCTGGAAAGTGATCAAGGAAGATGAGGGAAGGGTGGCAACCATTATGAATACAGCATTGCAGCTTGCCACGGCTCTGGCGGTACTCAGCGAACCTTTTTTGCCTTTTACCTCCGCAAAACTTAAAAAAATGCTGCAACTAGAGAACAACGCTGTTTCCATAGGTTGGAAAAGCATTGGCGGTAAATCAGCCCTGCTTCCCTCCGGGCATGTCTTGGGGAAAGCTGAATTATTATTCAGGAAGATAGAAGATGAGGAGATCACAGTTCAACTAGAAAAACTAAAAGCCACTAAAGAAGCCAACGAATCAGAAAATAATAATGTTATGCCTCAAAAAGAAATGATCAGTTTTGAAGAATTCTCTAAGATGGATATGAGGGTAGGGACCATCCTGGAAGCAGAAAAAATGCCAAAGACCAAAAAACTAATGGTTCTAAAAGTAGATACAGGGATAGACGTTAGAACCATTGTTTCAGGGATCGCTGAGAGTTTTACACCTGAGGAGATCATTGGCAAAAAAGTAACGGTGTTGGTAAATTTGGCCCCAAGACCTCTTCGCGGTGTTGATAGCAATGGTATGATCCTTATGACCGAAAATGAGGAAGGTAAACTCGTTTTTCTTAACCCAGACCATGCAGGCGTTAACAATGGCGCAACTATCAACTAGACATACCGCAATTTGACTTTGTTCCGAAAAGAAAATTTTTATTTCTTGTAAGATTCCCCTTTCTTTGGGTTTTTTAAAAAAATTGCGCATGAAGCCCCTTTCCTGTTTACTTCTCTTTCTAGTCCTAAATACCGTTCAAGCCCAAAATTCGCCTGTTAATGATCAGATTATTTTCAGTTTTGAAGCCTATTCAAAACTACCCAGGGAAGTAGTATTTGTTCATTTGAACAAATCAGTTTTTATAAAAGGTGAAAGTATTGGCTACAAGGCGTATGTGCTGGACAAGGATACTAAGAAACGATCTCTGGAAACCAAAAATTTGTATTGCACCGTATTAGATGATCAAAAGAAGGTGATTAAAAAGCAACTGATCAAAATTGAGAATGGGACCGGAAGTGGACTGATCAAAGTAGACAGCCTTTTTACTACAGGCACTTACAATTTCAAATCCTACACCAATTGGATGCGCAATTTCGAAGAGCCTAATTATTTTGAGCAATCCCTTACCATTATAGACCCTGAAGAAACGGCAGAAATAAAAGCTGAGGAGAAAAAGCTGAAAGTGGACGCACAATTCCTTCCGGAAAGTGGACATGCCCTCATTGGTATAAACTCAATTTTTGGGGTTATTATTAAAGATGAAGAGGGGTTTGGTTTTCCTTTTTTAGAGGGTACGGTAGAAGACACTAATGGCAAGATGGTGGCTTCCTTTACAACCAACTCCTTTGGTATTGGCAGATTTGCCTTACTTCCAAAAGAGGGAATGAACTATCATGCTACTTTCACCATCAATAATGAGAATTTCAAAATACCCATAGACTATATTGAAAGGCAAGGTATTACCTGTACCTTACAGGACCTCAGGGACAAATTGGGCCTTATTTTCAACGCAAAACTCAATGTGCCTTCACAAAGGGAGCAAACCTATATGTTAACAGTACACAATGGGGATAGCATAAAGGCAGTGGACATCTCATTTACACAAGCTCCTCAGGCCATTAAAGTATTCCCAAAAACCGACCTTTATCCCGGGATCAATGTATTTACCCTCTTTGACAGTGCCGGTACTCCTATCTTGGAACGCCTTTACTTTAATCATGAGGATATAGCGATCCATGAAGCCACCGAACCAGAAATCCAATTCGTCAGCGATTCGGTCGAAGTGACCTTTTCAGTAAAAGGAATAGACCCAAAATATTACAATACCTTAAGTGTATCTGTTTTACCTCAGGCTACTGAAACCTATAAGGCCCATCACAATCTTCCTTCATACACCCTGTTAAATCCATACGTAAAAGGACCCATAGAAAATGCCTCCTATTACTTTACAAACAGGACACCAAGAAAGGCATATGAACTAGATAATTTACTCATTACGCAAGGCTGGAGCAGTTATCAATGGAATACCGTACGTACTGCCCCGCCAACGTATCTTCATGATTTTGAAAAGGGGATCACCTATATTGTTACTCTTAACGATAGGAACAGTAATGAATTCTTTATTTCTCCAACAGCAAATAATGACTCAGACTTTGTAACGGTGGGAGAAGAACAAAAAATATTTTCAAAAGACAATTTCTTTCCTATTAATGACGAAACCTTAGGCGTGGCCGAGGTTGGTAAAAATGGACAATGGTCTCAGCCCAAGATCTTTGTTCAGTATAAACCTACTTTTATTCCACCCCTGACAATAAATGAAGTATCCGTTTTGGATAATAAAAAGAGTCAACTTCTAAAAGAAACAGAGAATCCGGCGGAATCTTTTGAGGGTTTTTATCAGGTACAAATGCTAGATGAGGTATTGCTCCTAGAAGAAAGTAAGGGAAAAAGGATAGAGAAGCTAAAAAACAGTACAGTAGGGAACGTAGATGTCTTTGAGGAAGATGACTGGCGCCGAAATATGCTTTTAAGCACCTACCTTAGCTCTAGGGGTTATGCCGTAGATGAAACGAATGGAGTATTTGCAATAGTCGCCAGGAATCCTAATTCACTAAATAATGCAACCCCGGCTATCTTTCTTGATGGGGTATTATTAACTGATTTTAGTTTACTATACAGGTTCTATATGGATGCCGTAGACTATATAGAGATAAATATGTCGGGCGTTGGTGGGGGTATTCGCGGTGGAGGCGGTATTATCAAAATAGTGACAGATCCATTGAGAGCCAGAAGAAATGAAGGTGGGTTAAGCCTTACAAACTATGACATCCCACTAACCTTTTCCTCCGATAAGCGATTCTACAACCCCATGTACAACACTTATAATGGAACCTTTTTTAATACCTATGGAGCGCTGGATTGGCATCCGAATGTGGTCATCGACACAAAGGGGAAAGGGACGTTCAGGTTCTTTAATTATGGAATTCCTACCATAAAGCTATTTATTGAAGGAATGGTGAATGATGATGAATTTGTGTCCGACAGTAAGGAAGTGAAACTCCAATAAAGGTGCTAAAAATTGCCTATCACCCTGTTTATAAGTATCCTTTGCCGGAAGGGCATAGGTTTCCTATGATCAAATACGAATTATTACCGCAGCAATTGCTGCATGAAGGAAGCTGTAGCCCGGAGAATTTTTTTGAGCCAACCATTCCCAATGACAAGTATATCCTTGCGGTCCATGATCCCGATTATTTCTACGATCTGCTCAATAGTAAGCTCTCGCCAAAAGAGGCCAGAAAAATTGGCTTTCCGCTTAGCGAGGTTCTTGTAGAACGAGAACGCACCATTGCAGATGGTACCATGAAAGCGAGCGACTTTGCCATGAAACACGGCATTGCTATGAATATTGCCGGAGGTACTCATCATGCTTATACCAATCGTGGAGAAGCCTTTTGTATGCTCAATGATCAGGCCATTGGGGCTAGGTATTTACAATTACGGGGTAAGGTGAAAAAAATTCTGATCGTTGACCTGGATGTACACCAGGGGAATGGCACGGCGGAGATCTTTCAGGAAGACGATACTGTATTTACTTTTTCCATGCATGGTGCTAGTAACTATCCGTTTAAAAAAGAGATCTCAGATCTGGATATTCCTTTAAAAAAGAACACCTCAGACACGGAATACCTTGCCATTTTAAAAAAGACACTCCCACAACTAATAGAGCAGCAACAACCAGAGTTTATTTATTATCTATGTGGGGTAGATGTACTGGCTACAGACAAACTGGGTACCCTTGGAATGTCTTTAGAAGGGTGTAAGCAAAGAGATGCATTTGTTCTGAAGACCTGCAAGGAATACGATATTCCGGTACAATGTAGTATGGGAGGTGGATATTCCAGAGAAATAAAAGTGATTGTTGAAGCCCATGCCAATACCTTTAGGCTGGCCCAGGAACTATATTTCTAAAATCCCAACATTCTTTGATCGGTCATTCCACCAAAGTGTACCTATTACAAAACCTGTTCAAAGTCATTGTTCCGCTTAAATTGAATTTGTACTTTTAAAGAAAATAGTAGAATATGTTGACAAAAAAAATGGAAAATGCCTTGAACGAACAGGTCCGGGTAGAGGCAGAATCATCACAGGTGTACCTTTCCATGGCCTCCTGGGCAGAAGTTAAAGGGTTGGAAGGTATCTCCTTATTTATGTATCGGCACTCAGATGAAGAAAGAATGCATATGCTCAAACTGATCAAATACATAAATGAACGAGGAGGACACGCTCATATTACAACGCTGAAAGCTCCTAAAAAAGACTTTGTAAGTTTTCAGAAAATGTTTCAGGAACTTTATGAACATGAAATAGAAGTTTCAAAATGCATCAATGAACTGGTTCATGTTTCCCTGGAAGAAAAAGATTATGCAACCCACAATTTCCTACAGTGGTACGTAGCAGAACAAATTGAAGAAGAAGCTTTGGCCAGGACCATTTTGGACAAGATCAACCTTATAGGGAATGATAAGGGCGGACTTTATCTCTTCGATAGGGATGTACAACAGATAACTGTAGACAGTTCAGCCTCTCAAAATGAAGTTTGAGATTTATGAGATTATTTTTATTAATTCTAAATAAAAATAATTATTTTAGTGCTGTAATTACTTCTTATGGGAAAAAAGAAGAAGGCCAGAAAGAAAAAAGAGAAACGCACACTTAAAGCCAGAAAAGCGTTGATTAGCGGCATGGACACCTTGTCCTTTAAATCCAAATGCTGTAAAAAATATAAGAAGTGTGAAGACAAACGTTGTAAGCGTTGTCCTTGTTTTGATCTGCTACAAAAGGTGGCCTAACATTGTTTACCTAAAGTGTTGTTCCTTAGAAGCTATGGTTTCTTCTGTTAAACGGAAATTTTCCGCTACTCTCTTTAGTCCGGAGACAGCTATCTTTCCGTGCATGGTATAAAAAGATGCCTGTTTATTATATCCTTTTCCATGATTACTGGTAATATCGCAGTTTTGCCCATGTTCCAGATAGGATCTTCGTTTATAAAATATATATGTCTTGTAGTTTGTATAATTCTCTTGTTTTAAGCTCCTTTCAAAATTTCGCTGATCTTTCCAGTAATCCATTTCATCTTCTTCCAGGGCAAAATTGAGTAATTGTTCTATTTGTGCATCGGCAATGGCCATACTGCGATAGAAACTTGTTTCTGGCTCTTCTCCATTGTCTTCCTGAGGGCGAACACCCCACGGCAGACAGGTAATTAGTATGAGTAAGAGTGCTACACTAAGTTTCATTGGTTCGTTTTTCTTGCAGTTTTTACCTCTGTTTTTTTTAATTTCCGGATAAAAAAGATAGTGAATCACTTCCCTCATTAAAAGAAAAAGGGGCAAAATGCCCCCTTTATCGACCAGATGTTACCTTCTATTGTTTCCCTAACATCAAAAGCTCATTACACTTGATCTCTGAAATAAATCGCTTCTCACCTTCCTTCGTTTCATACGATCTGTGAATCAATTTGCCCTCTACGGCCACTTCGCTTCCTTTATAAAGGAACTTTTCCACCACTTCAGCCAGTTTGCCCCATACCACAATATTGTGCCACTGGGTATCCGTGACCTTTTCTCCTTTGGTGTTCCGGTAGCTCTCATTGGTCGCTATTGAGAATTTCGCGAGTTTACTACCACTGTCAAGATTTACTACTTCCGGGTCCTGCCCCAGGTTTCCAATCAACTGTACTTTGTTTCTAAGTGCATTCATCGTTATAAAATTTAAGGTTAAACAGTTAATACTATCAGTTACTGCAACTAACAAGGCAAACATAGCTGCACAAAAGCCAATAGTTGGTTGTTACTTATTTATTTTCGTTTGTTATCGTTTGTAGTCGTTTGTATATGTATTAGAGTCTTAATATCCCGCAGAATAAAGTGACTATTATTCCGCTGCTTGGGTTTTCTTTTTATATTAGAGATTCTTTATAAAACTAGACGCTCACCATGAAAAAACTATGCACCTTTTTTATCCTTTTGATCGGTATTTCTTTTGGACATTCACAATCCGCCCAAGATATGGCAAACGCCATCGAAAAGGAGGCCAATGAAAATTCTCAACTCACCATGTTAGCACATGAACTTATGGATGTTATTGGTCCCAGACTGGTAGGAACCCCTCAAATGAAAAATGCCCATGATTGGGCCGTGAAGACCTATGCCGAATGGGGAATATCTGCAGAGAACGAAACCTGGGGCACCTGGCGCGGATGGGAACGTGGTATTACCCATATAGATTTGATCTCACCCAGAGTGGTTTCGCTCACGGGGAGACAACTGGCCTGGAGCCCGGGCACCTCTTCCAAAGGAATTACAGCCGGACTGATCACAATCCCGACCCTCACAGATTCTCTGGCCTTTAAAAATTGGGTGTCTAATGTAAAAGGGAAGTTCGTCCTTGTTTCCATGCCGCAACCCACCGGGAGACCAGATTATAACTGGGAAGAATTTGCCACCCCAGAGTCCTTTGAAAAGATGAAAAAAGAACGGGATGAACTCGAAGATGCCTGGCGCCAAAAGATAAGAGCCACCGGATATAGCAGCAGAACCATAAATGAGGCCCTTGAAGCAGCCGGGGCCGTTGGCATTGTACAATCTCGCTGGTCCAATGGTTTTGGAGCCAATAAGATCTTCAGTGCCAATACCAAAAAAATCCCTGTTGTAGATCTATCCCTTGAAGATTACGGCATGCTCTATCGTATGGTGGAGCACGGTAGCAGCCCTGTTATTAAAGTAGTTGCTGAGTCCAAGGAACTGGGCAGAGTGCCCACCTTTAATACCATCGCTACCATTCCCGGTACGGAATTCCCGGATGAATACATTGTCCTTTCTGCCCATTTCGACTCCTGGGACGGAGGCACCGGAGCTACTGATAATGGTACCGGAACAATCACCATGATGGAAACTGCCCGTATCCTAAAGAAATTATACCCCAACCCCAAACGCACCATTATAGTTGGCCTATGGGGTAGTGAAGAACAGGGTCTCAATGGCTCCCGTGCCTTTGTGGAGGACCATCCGGAAGTAGTGGAAGGCCTTCAGGCATTATTCAATCAGGATAATGGAACCGGGAGAGTAGTGAACCTTTCCGGACAGGGATTCTTAAATTCCTATGCCTATCTGGGGCGTTGGATGGAAACTGTTCCGGAAAGCATTACCAAACATATTGAAACAACCTTTCCCGGGAATCCCGGAGGTGGAGGTTCAGATTATGCCTCCTTTGTAGCTGCCGGTGCACCTGCCTTTTCCCTTAGCTCACTGAGCTGGAGTTACTGGAACTATACGTGGCACACCAATCTGGATACCTATGATAAGATCGTTTTTGATGATGTTCGCAACAATGTCATCCTAACGGCCATCCTAACCTATATGGCCAGTGAAGATCCGGAAAGATCCTCAAGAGAGAAAGCCATACTATCTATTAATCCAAGGACCGGTGAAAGGCGTAACTGGCCAACTCCAAGATCCCCCAACCGGGAAGGAGGTAATTAAATCTTAATCACTCTTATTATGAAACCAACCACCTTTTGTACCATAATTATGGCTTTGCTGATCCTGGGTTGTCGCAACGCCCCTTCATCTAGCGAAACGAGTACCACACTTGTTGAAGTACCTCCTGCTAGTGTTGGCATGTCTGCAGCCCGACTGGCAAAAATAGAGACCATGTTACAGGATGCAGTAACTACCGGAGAGATCCCGGGGGCCGTAGCCCTTATCACCCGTAAAGGAAAGATCGTTTTACATAAATCTTTTGGAATGGCAGATAATGCCTCCCAAAAAGAAATGACAGAGAATGCTATTTTCAGGATCGCCTCCCAATCCAAGGCCATTACCGCCACGGCAGTGATGATGTTGTGGGAGGAAGGGAAATTTCGCTTAGATGATCCAATTTCCAAATACATTCCAGAATTTAAGGATCCTCAGGTCCTGGACACATTTAATGAAGCAGATAGTAGTTATACAACTATCCCTGCAGACAAGGAGATCAGTATCAGACATTTGCTAACGCATACCTCCGGACTGGGCTATGGGGTAATAGACGGCGATCCTCGAATTAAAAAGATCTATGCCAAGGCCGGTGTAACAGATCTGTTCACCACTAAAAACATCAGTATTGAAGAGAGCATCAAAAAACTGGCCCCTCTCCCACTTCATCATAATCCCGGGGAAAAATTTACCTATAGCGAGGGTCTGGATGTCATGGGATACTTTATCGAAATAGTTTCCGGAATGCCTTTTAATACCTTTCTGCGCAACCGCATTTTTGATCCGCTGGGAATGGACGACACCTGGTTCTACCTACCAGAGGATAAATCCGAACGACTAGTTTCTGTGCAGCAACCCACTGAAGATTCCTGGGAAAGATATCCGGTTACCTTTTACGATACAGACTATCCGATCAAAGGCGCTAAACGTTTTTTTTCGAGCGGTGCAGGACTTTCCAGTACCGCTAAGGATTACGCTACATTTTTGCAAATGTACCTCAATGAAGGAAGCTATAAGGGGGTCCGAATTCTAAGCCCTACCACCATACGCAGCATCATGGGAGACCAAATGGGAATCTCCTTAAGCAATGACCGTTTTTACTACGGCCTGGCATTTGGGGTTTACACAAAAAAAGGACAAGACCTGGGAGGCGCTGGCAGTGAGGGCACCTTTGACTGGGGTGGATATTTCAATACTCAATATTTTGCCGATCCCGAGGAGGAGGTCATCGGAATACTCATGAAACAAACCCAAAATAAATGGGATGAAAATACCGGCTGGAAATTTCGCCAAATGACCTTTGCCGCCATTGAAGAATAGACAGTTATTCCAAATTAAAAAACACTTTTGAAAACACTACATATGAAAATCATTCAATTCCTTATCGTTTTCTTGTTACTACTACCTTCTTCTGTTGAAAGTCAGCGAAGAAGATCTCGCAATGCTCCTCCTGTACCAGTACTGGAAGATTCCCTGTTTCACGGACTAAAATGGCGTAATATTGGGCCTTTCCGTGGCGGGCGCAGTGTCACCTCTACCGGAGTGGTGGGCCAACCAATGACCTATTATATGGGTAGTACGGGGGGTGGTATCTGGAAAACAACCGATGATGGCAT
>JAHEHU010000089.1 GCA_024639765.1 Eudoraea sp. | reverse complement strand
ATAGCTGCTTATTTAAAATGCCCTCTTTCAAAATTTGTCCAAAACGGAACATATCTTCATAAGAACAATAGAAAGGCGCCGGGGCCAAACGTATCACATTGGGTTCTCTCCAGTCTGTAATCACGCCATTTTCCATCAGATAGTCAAAAAGAGGTCGTCCTTCGCCGTGCAGAAAAACAGATAATTGGGTCCCGCGTTCCTTAGGAGTAATGATTTCAAATGAGCTGTCTACTTCCTTATCAATTTCTTGTAGTATGAATTCTAAATACGAAACTATCAAATTTCGTTTATTGATCAGTGCCTGCATACCTACCTCCTCAAACATTTCAAGGGAAGCCAGATATGGTGCTACTGCCAAAACAGGGGCATTACTTATTTGCCAGGCATCTGCTGTCTCCATAGGGTCGAACTCCGGTTGCATGAGGAAACGCGTTTCCTTTTTTGTTCCCCACCAGCCTTCAAATCGCGGAATGTCTTGTCTATTTAAGTACTGTTCATTCACATAGATCCCGGAGGCATTTCCCGGTCCACTATTCATGTACTTATAACTGCACCAAGCAGCAAAATCTACCTCCCAATCGTGAAGTTGGAGTTCAATATTCCCAACAGCATGTGCCAGATCCCACCCTACAAATGCACCCGCTTCCTTACCGGCGCGTGTAATGGTCCTCATATCAAAAACCTGTCCATTGTAATAATTGACACCTCCAATGAGGACCAGGGCAAGTTCATCTCCTATCTCATCTATTTTTGCCAGCACATCTTCAGTGCGCCAAAAATTTTCACCTTCACGCTTTTTGATCTCTACCAGCGTATCAGAAACATCGAGTTTATGAAATTTTATCTGACTTTGAAACATATATTGATCTGAAGGAAATGCTTTTTCCTCACATAAGATCTTATAACGTTTTTTGGTAGGTCTGTAAAAAGAAACCATGAGCAGATGCAGATTAACTGTGAGGGTATTCATAACAGAGATCTCTGCGGGTTTGGCCCCAACCACTTTTGCAAGGGGCTCGGCCAGGCGTTCATGATAATCCCACCATGATTTCTCGGCGAAAAAATGGCCTTCCACGGCCAATTCACGCCAATCTTTCATGATCTCATCTATGTAGGACTGCGTTCTCTTTGGTTGCAATCCAAGGGAATTTCCTGTAAAATAAATTACTTCCGAACCCTTTACCTTCGGAAAGTGAAACTCCTTTCTATAAGGAGCCAGTACATCTTTAGCATCTAGTTCACGCGCGAATGAAAGGGTATTCTGAAACTTCATGGCCATCTTTTCCGCAAAAATACAACACTGCTTATAAACATTCTGAATTTACCTATAATTCATGTTTATCCAGGGGGATTCTCATCTCAATGATGTGTTTGGTAAACCCAACTTTTTCATATGCCGTAATTGCCGGGGTATTATCTTGATATACGGTTAGTCTTACCTCCCACAATCCTTTTCTTCTCGCCCAATTGGTAAGTGCTTCCACTATTTTACCATTGATGCCCATTCCGCGGTATTCTGGAAGCGTATACATGAATCCGAGATAGGCGTAATGAGCATGATCCAAGTACGTCCTGGCCTTTTTTGCAATGCCGAATCCTGAACTTACAATATGTCCGTTCACCACGGCAACGACCACCTTTGCCTCTTTATTGGCTATGTACTCTTTTAGATCATAGTAGTGCAAAGGGCCATTTCGGATAGTGGGATCAAAGGGGCGTTCGGCTTCAATAAGTGCCTGCTCAAACTGCAGCAATGTTTCCAGATCACTCTCTACAGCTTCCCGAATATGGATATCTTTCATTATAGTAAGGTTCACAATGTACTCAACAAAGTAGGTCAAAAAGCCTATTTTTACAAAAAGAATAGCATGCATTTTCTGTCGGAAACACTTCAGGAGTACATCTCCATTCATTCAGAGAATGAACCCTCCTATTTAACCGAGCTTAGTAGAGAGACTCACTTAAAAGTGATACAACCCAGGATGATCACGGGTCATTACCAGGGAAGAGTCCTTAGTATGCTGTCTAAGATTATAAGGCCTGCCAACATTCTGGAAATTGGAACTTATACCGGTTATTCGGCTTTGTGCCTGGCGGAAGGGCTTGCTCCAGGGGGACAACTTCATACCATTGACATCAATGAAGAATTGGCAGGGATACAAAATAAGTATTTTAAAAAGGCTGGATTTTCGAAGCAAATTCATCAGCATACAGGGGATGCCCTGGACATTATTCCTTCCCTTGCACTGCAGTTCGATCTTGTTTTTATAGACGCAGAGAAAAAAGAATACACCCGGTATTTTGAAGCCGTACTACCCAGGACCAAAAAAGGTGGTATCATTTTATCAGACAATGTTCTTTGGTCTGGTAAGGTTATAGAAGCTATAGAAGCGAATGACAAAGCGACCAAAGCACTGTTACACTATAACCAGATGCTAAAAGAAAACCCAAAGGTAGAGACAGTGATGCTCCCCATCAGAGACGGCTTAACCCTAAGTAGGGTACTATAAACCGACAGAAAATACTGTAGAAAGAAAAGGCCATTAAGAGCCCTACCAGGGCACCAACGATCAGATCCAATGGATAATGTACGCCTACATATATCCTACTCAAAGAAAACAGTAGTGGCCATATATAAAAAACGTAAGCCCACCTCACTTTTTTTCTAAGAAAGAGTACGATCAATGTGGTAATGGCAAAAGAGCTGGAAGCATGACCAGAGAAAAAACTATAGTCTCCTGGTCTGATCAGCACGCGTATAAAATTGCTGATCTCCTCGTTGTTATTGGGGCGAAGTCTGGCAGTAAAACTCTTGGTAAATTCCATGAGGGCCATGATGAACAAAAACAACAATATTGTCATAAGGATCATGGTTATAGCCTCTTTCCTGGGGTACGTACGAAAAAGGAGGAGAAAGAAAAGTATAAATAATGGGATCCACGTTGTGGAATGTGTTACCAGGGACCAAAACCAGTCGTATTTTTCAATACCAAGGCTATTTAAGTAGATAAAGGTATCGCGATCCCATTCCAATAGCCTTTCCCACATCTGCCAGGTTACTTTCTTTTGATTGTTCCGGAAACATCCTCAATATTCTTTTTCACCTGATTCATTTCCTTTTTTATATCGTCTGCAATGCTGGTATCGATACCTTGCTTATCGGCACTTTTCTGGATCTCCTGCTTAATATCTTCCGTTGCATCCTTTAGCTGCCGCATCCCTTTTCCCAGTCCTTTAGCGATGCCCGGAATCTTATCGGCGCCAAAGACCATGACCACAATAAACATGATGAAGAAGATCTCTGCACCGCTAATAAATAAAATTACCATTGCTTGCATACTACAAATATAATCAAGTTTAGAACCCTTTTATAAAATAAAAAAGTCCCGACCAAAAATAGTCGGGACCACTTTTAATATACATTACGTAATTTAATCTCCTTTAATACCTTCTTTAAACTGATTAAATTCTGAAGGAGCTTCTTTCATTGGCCAGCTGTTATTGGTGACGTCAATATCTGCCGTTTCCCCTTTAGGATCTACTACGATACCTACGATCTCTTGTTCTGAGGAGATGACCCTTTTAACCTCAACATCGTTTTTCCTCCAAATTTCGGGCGGATAGGTGACATTCTCAGAACTACCGTCGGCATAAGTATACTCAACAATTAAAGGCATAGGAATTCCCCCAGGCTTGTTAAAGGTTACTTCATAAAAGAATTTTGGCTCTTTTACCGCAGTTCTTTCTTCAGCAGACATATTGTCCATCATAAATTCTTTCAGGGGCACAGATACCTCACTGGGGGCCATACCTTTCAAGGCCTGGTCAAATTCTTCACTTTCAGCGTCAAGCAGGTAAACCAGCGGTGGAAGATCTGCTTCCGTCAAATTTCTGGCCGCCATATATTCCTTCATCTCCTTGCCGGGCTTGTTACTAACATAATATTTTTTCACTCCTTTCACCCCAATATCCACATAATCGGTCGTATAGAACCAGCTTCTCCAGAACCAATCAAGGTCTACCGCAGAGGCATCCTCCATGGTACGGAAGAAATCTTCGGGAGTAGGGTGCTTAAACATCCAACGTTGCGAATATGTTTTAAAGGCATGGTCGAACAACTCTCTTCCCATAACCGTTTCCCTTAATATATTTAGGGCTGTTGCCGGTTTGGCATATGCATTTGGCCCTAATTGATATACGTTCTCAGGATTAGCCATGATAGGCGAAATGGTGCTTTGGTCACCACTCATGTAAGGTACTATCTTGGAAGGATCACCTCTTCTAGAAGGGTATTTTTCATTTGGAGCGATCACTTCCGGGAAAGCCTCACCAAATTCCTGCTCTGCCAAATACTGCATAAAGGTGTCTAATCCTTCATCCATCCATCCCCACTGACGTTCATCAGAATTAACGATCATTGGAAAGAAATTGTGTCCTACTTCATGGATGATCACACTGATCATTCCATATTTTGTTCTGTCTGAATAGGAACCATCCTCATTGGGTCTGCCATAGTTCCAGCAGATCATAGGGTATTCCATTCCCTGTCTTTTTGCATGAACAGATATGGCCTTGTGGTATGGATAATCAAAAGTATGTGCCGAATATGATTTCAAAGTACTGGCAACTGCCTTTGTGGACAGCTCTTCCCACAACGGATTCCCTTCTTTAGGATACAACGAAACTGCCATTACATCTTTGTTTCCGATCTTAACGGCCTGCATATCCCAAATAAATTTTCGCGAGGTAGCAAAACCGTAATCGCGCACATTCTCTGCCCTGAACTTCCAGGTCTTTTTGTTTTCAGCAAATCCTTTTTCAGCAGCCTCTGCCTCTTCCTGTGTGACTATCAGAACTGGTTTGTCATACGATTTCTTTGCCTGCTCATATCGCTTCATCATGTCCTTGCTAAACACTTCTTTACGATTCAACAAAACACCGGTGGCATCGAGGGTATGGTCTGCTGGTACGGTAATGTTCACATCGTAATTTCCAAAAGGCAACGCAAATTCTCCACTTCCCCAGAACTGGTGATTTTGCCACCCCTCTACGTCGCTGTATACGGCCATTCTAGGAAAGAATTGTGCAATAACATAGGCCCTGTTCCCATCTTTTTCGAAATATTCATATCCGGAGCGGGCCCTGTCTACTGTATGATCAGGGATATTGTACCACCATTTGACAGAAAACGAAACTTTTTCTCCACTTTTCAAAGGACTGGCCAGGTCTATACGCATCATAGTTTGATTAATGGTATAAGGAAGCGGCTTCCCATTGGCGTCCTTTACAAATTCAATCTTAAATCCTCCATCAAAACTAGTACTCATGAATTCCTTGGCAAAAGACCCCGTCATGTAAGCTCCATTTACACCATTCCCATTTCTCAGGGGAGCCTTTGAATCCTTAGCTCTCACATTCTGGTCTAATTGTAGCCATAGGAATTCGAGTGCTTCCGGTGCATTATTATGATAAGTGATCGTTTCCTCTCCATAAATCCTTGCATTTTTATCATCGAGCTCAATATCCATTACGTAATCAGCTTGTTGCTGATAGTAATTGGGCCCTGGCGTCCCTGATGCTGACCTGTACATGTTTGGGGTGGCAAACTCTTCATACATCTGTTTGAATTTGCTTTCATTAAGGTGCCCCGGAGCACGTTCTTTAGTACTATCCTCCTGCCCAAAAAGGACCGACAAGAAAAGGGTTAAAACGGCAGTTGCGTAAAATTTTATTTTATTCATAAATTACAATTGAATTGATTTTTTTCCGGCGCGGAAAATAGGATTTTTTAGGGAGATTATGCCGGGAATTTCAGAAGTTTAACATTCCTTTATTACTTTCCCTGATGAGTACAAAACTCTTTTTCTTTTCAAGGATCTTGAAATGCAGGATATTCTTTTGCTCCTCAAAGAGATCCATCAAAAGTTCGTTCTGAATCTCAATGGAATCTATTTGTTCTAGTGCAATGTTAGGGATCTCAAGAAAACATACCATAATATCATTATCATATTTCTTCCCAATGAAATTATAAGGAGCAGTTTTTCCATTGATCTTTACAAGGAATTTGGCATTAAGATATTTCTCTATGTGCAAATTGGCATTTGCTATTTCATCAGGTGTTGCCAGGAATGTCCTCACCTCATACCGTTCCTCCAGAACTTTTTCAAAATCATCTATAAAAAGCCGACTGGTAATTTGTAACGCTTCCCCTTTGTCATAATATTCTATATTGGTAACACTTACATAAAACTTGTGTGCCCCAATGAGTAATAAAAGAGGTAAAAACAAAACGAAAAGTCCTTTTACTCCAAGCTGCATAGTATGTATTTAATAAATTAGGTGCAATTCATGTGCCATACATCCTTATTCCAGATGATTATTTTT
The DNA here is from genome assembly GCA_024639765.1 of Eudoraea sp. GTDB lineage: Bacteria > Bacteroidota > Bacteroidia > Flavobacteriales > Flavobacteriaceae > Muriicola. Next base: position 4,461 of record JAHEHU010000089.1, on the reverse strand, counting down.
TCTATAGTCATTGCTTTTTAGAACCAGCAGTTTCAGGATCTTCATTTGATCTTGTGTGGCCACGATAGAGTCGAAGTCTTCATCTACTTCACAATAGTACATAAAATCGTCTATGCGCTCTTCGGGGATCCCGAGGCGATTTACAAAAAGGCTGTCAGGATAAAAATTTCGAACTCTTTGCGCAAGCAAATACTTTTTATCACGGGCCACTCTTTTTTTTAGCATTTTAGTGCGCCCCGAAATAGCGTTGATCAATGGATTGAATGGTATACTGGTTAACATTCCTATGGAGAATGGCCCAAGTGAGGCTTCTCTCAAAAGGCGTTCGCTTTGCATAAGTGGTTTTACATAAGCATTTGGCAAACCTAAGGTAGACGCGGTAACGACCGGATCAATCTTCATTTGTTGCATGTCCTGAATCAGATCTCCACTTAAATTATAAGGCCTAACCACTACCTCATCCAACTCATTCACAAATTCTTCCAAGGTGATATACGCAATTTTACTTTGGACAATTGAAGGTGAGATCACAAGGCTTCTCCGCTTGTACTGGACCGCCGAAAACAATAGTGTATCCCCTATGGTAACATCGATTGTAAATCTACCTTCTTCATTTGATATGGTCGCCTTTCCGGCGGAGGTATTCATAATATGAACATCAGGGATTCCATTGGAATTAAACAGAACCTTGCCTTCCAGGGATTTGACAAAGAACGACTGTGCAGTCAGCATTTGAAATGTAAGAAAAAAGTACAGTAATAGACCCCTATTCTTCCACATTGAGTCCTTTTCTGAATTCCACACTTTGGGTTACCAGAAATTCAATGAGCTGAAATTCATTATCCTTGCGCAATAAAGACTGTGTGGGTAGTTGACCATCACAATACAATAGAAATGCATCTATCTTATCCTGGGGTAATTGCAGATCCTGCACAAAAAAGTCGTCACTATAGACCTGCCTTAGTACTTCACTGACCTTTAATGGTGTTCTGGCGTTTTCGGTATCTTTTGCCTTTGAAAGAAAAAGTGCTTTAAAAATATTAACAAAATTTACGCCGTCCTGCATTCCCCTTACGGTAGGGTCTAGTGCAATATTTTGAACCTCTCCTGTTGCATCGGTTTCATAGGTATATTGCTTAAATTCTTCATTCTGTAATTGAAGAAATTTTTTCTGGTTCTCAGGGCTCACCGTAACCTCATCTAGTTCTGTTACTTTCTCATTTACTTCAACTACAAGTCGGTTCTTCGCCAAAATATCAATGGTCACTTTTAGGATCTCGATTTGATAGTTGATCGCGGTAAAAACCAATTCGTCACCTTCTTTCACATAGATCAGAAACTCTCCTTTTTCATTGGTGATCGTCGCTCTCTCTGCAGTAGTATTGATCACATTTTCATTAGGGACAGGGACATTTCTGTACATCACCTGTCCTCGTAGAGGTCGTCTGTCATCTGTTTGAGAATACCCTAAGGTAGCAAAGAATAAAACAGGCAATAAAACAATAAGCGTTTTCATAGGTATGGTTCGTATGATGAAGCATTTTTTGGTCATTCCTGTATGATTCTCCTTAATTTGATAAAGAAAAAATAAGTTGACCGCATAAAAAAATAAACTGCCATTAAACTTATGTTAAAAAGCGCAAGAATCAGAGATTTACAGCAATAAATATTCAATAAAATAGCAAAAAAATAAGCCAAAAATCGACTATAAGCCGCTTTTGGCGTGGTTTATCTTATTATTTCGTATTTCGGGGCATTAGTTTAGCAAAATACCGATATAATTCTATTTTTGTTGGTCTTGAAAAGCCCAGTTAAAAAACGGTTCATGCATTTATCCAAACTATTATTTTTAGTCCTCTTTATCTGTAGTTTTTCTCTTGTCGCACAGATCAAGATTGGCGATAATCCTCAAAATATTGATGCCGCTTCCATTTTGGAATTGGAAAGCACCAACAGAGCTTTTGTGATCAACAGAGTTACCACGGCTCAGATGAATGCTATAGTCCCCATTGAAGGCGCTATGGTCTATAATACGGATATTCAGTGCTTACATTATTACGATGGGGAAAACTGGTTGAATCTGTGTGAGGCGTTGGGACTTACAATTACCAATAATCCACTTGTGCACGCAGATACAACTATTGCCATCACAAGAGTGGACAATAATATTAATATTGAGGTAGATTCAATCACTGGGTTACAGATCATTGACAGGAGTATTAGGGGTGATGATATTGCAGGCTCTGCAGTGAATGGCAGCTTTCATATTCAAAACAGGTCCATTCCCGTTGGGGCCAATATTGGCAAGCTGATTCCTTCTGCTATTCCAAATCAAATACTTAAAACGAATGCTGCCGGTACAGATGCTATTTGGGCTGCTCCACCAATATCTCCCATTGCCTTTGGCAAAATTGATGGAAATTCGGAACTTAAGATTTTTGGTATTACAGGTACCACGGTTTCCGTTGGTGGGTCCGTTGCTTTTCCATCCATAAATTTCGTACCACCAAGGCCTGATGGCGATTATATTATTCAATTAACGGTGTCCGGGGATAACCGCATCATTTTGATCAATCAGAACCCAAATGCTTTTACAGTAGAGCTTAGGGACGCCGCAGGAAACTCCGTAACCTCGGCTGTAGAATGGCATTTTACTGTTTTTGACAATTGAAAATTGAAGACTTCACTTCACATACTGCTTATTTTAGGGCTTGTGGCCAATGGTCAAACAGCATTGTATAACAGTGGTAATTTGCGTATTCATCAGGAAGGGCAAATAGGCTTTCACACCAACCTCATCAATGACGGACCCTTTGACGAAAATGTAGGTCTTGCCGGATTTTATGGTACGGATCTCCTGACTGTTTCCGGAGCACTAACTCCTATTTTGTACGATGTTGAACTATTAAATGATAGTGGTGTATTTTTGAATACCTCCCTGGCAGTGGCCAACAATACCAGTTTTATGGTGGGCGAAATTATTACGCCAAGGACAAATTCGGCCATACACTATAATTTTTTACAGAATGCGATCTACGCAGGAGAGAACAACCTCTCTAAAGTGGAAGGGTATGCCATGGTAACAGGGCAACAAAACTTCACTTTTCCGGTAGGTGATATTGCACAATACAGGCCTTTAGTCATAAATTCAAATGGGATCAACAATCTGGCCTTATGTGCCTACTTCTTCGAGGATCCTAATAATCCTTCCACCTTTACCGGCTTTAACACAGCTATAAAACCAAGAAGTATTTTTGGGATAAGTACTACCGAATTCTGGCGCCTTGAGGGATCTGTTCTTTCCCGTGTTACCTTAAGCTGGAACGTGAGAAGTAATCTGGCTGCACTTACTGCAGACGTAAATTCCATTACGATCATGGGGTGGAGCAAATCTGCTTCTCAGTGGGTAAATCTGGGAAGGGAATCTTTAGCCGGTGACCTCTCTCAGGGTATTGTGAGTTCTGCCCCTTTTGTGCCAGATGACTATGAGATCCTCACTTTTGGCAGCGCAGCGGAAGCTGAAGAATTTCTAACGCTCGATAACTTCTACCTTTCACCTAATGGTGACGGGGTAAATGATTTCCTGGAGATCGCGGAATTAGAACAATCTCCTAATAATCTGGTTGAAATTTATGATAGAAGGGGTCTTAAGATCTTCGAAAAGGTAAATTATGTAAATGAATTTACCGGTATTTCAAACATGGATAATTTGGTCTTAAATCGTGAGATTGGCCTTCCCGAGGGACTCTATTATTACATCATTTCAATGTATGATCTGGAGCTGGAATTTCAGGGATTTTTGTTCCTGGAACGTTAAATGTAAGAGGTATCCTACCCGCTGAACTACCATATTTTTCGGTGACTTTCCAGTAGTTCTGAATTCACCACACCTTTTTGTGCTTACACAACAATTATTCCCAATCAGGGCGTTTCAGCGCTATTTTTACTACTCTTTTAGAATTGCGCAATTTATTACATGATGAATTCAAAGAAACTAATTTTCCTTTTTATTTTTTTTGTGACCCAGCTAATGGTCGCTCAAGTAAAAATTGGGGAGAATCCTAATCAGATCAATTCGGCTTCTATCATTGAATTGGAATCTACCTCAAAGGCTTTTGTGCTGACACGGGTAACAACGGCCCAAATGCAGGCCATTAAACCTCTCAGAGGAGCCCTGGTGTACAACACGGAAGATGATTGTGTATTTTATTACACAGGAACCACATGGGCAGATCTTTGCAATGGCACTACCACCAAAGGCAGTTTTTCATTTGTTGACAATAATGACGGAACCTTTACCGTGAACTACTCTGATGGCACCTCATTTACCTCTACTGATCTTACAGGACCACAGGGAGATATGGGACCACAGGGACCGGCAGGAAACGATGGGGCACAAGGGCCGCAAGGAATACCAGGAGCTGACGGTGCTCAAGGACCGACAGGAAACGATGGGGCACA
>JAHEHU010000185.1 GCA_024639765.1 Eudoraea sp. | reverse complement strand
CCCCGTTATCCTCAATATATTTTTTCAATTCGGTTCGACTTACTTTTTCAAATACCCCAGACACCACAAAGATCTGACCCTTAAGTTTTTCAGTTTGCCCTTCTAGTTGCTCATCGGTAAGGGAAAACTGAAGACCATATTCCCTAAGCCGTTTTATTATATCTCTGTTCTTTTCATCACTAAAGAAGTTCACCGTACTTTCTGCAATTCTCTCTCCAATTTCATCAACCATCTTCAGCTCATCCACTGTGGCTGCCATTAATGCATCTATAATCTTGTAAGCCTTGGCTAATTTCTTTGCCACAGTTTCCCCAACATATCGTATACCAAGTCCAAATAACACTCGTTCAAAAGGAATATTTACAGATGCCGATACACCATTAATCAAATTTTCTGCTGACTTTTCTGCCATACGTTCCAAAGGCATTAGCTGTTCTTTGGTAAGTGTATACAAATCGGCATAATTCTTTATCAGGCCCTCTTTATATAGCAATTCTACTGTTTCACTCCCCAAACCTTCGATATCCAGGGCTTTTCTGGAAATAAAATGTTGAATTCTCCCAGTTATCTGTGGTGGACATCCACTTTCATTAGGGCAGAAATGCTGGGCCTCCCCTTCTTTTCTAATCAACTCAGTACCACACTCAGGACAGTTTGTAATATACTGGGTGGGTATAGAATTTAAAGGACGTTTTGACAAATCAACACCGACTATTTTAGGGATAATCTCGCCACCTTTCTCCACATTTACCGTATCCCCTTCACGAATATCAAGCTTTGCTATTTGGTCTGCATTATGTAATGATGCTCTTTTGACTGTGGTTCCTGCTAAGAGTACCGGTTGTAAATTTGCTACCGGTGTAATAGCCCCTGTTCTGCCTACCTGATAACTGATTTCATTAAGTATTGTTACCGCCTGTTCTGTTTTAAATTTATAGGCCAGAGCCCATCTGGGAGACTTGGCGGTATATCCTAGTTCTTCCTGGTGTTGAAGACTGTTAACTTTTACAACAACGCCATCGGTTTCATATGGAAGATTATGTCGTTCAGTGTCCCAATATTCTAAAAACTCCATTACTTCTTCGGTCGTTTTACAAAGCTTGGCTGCAGAAGGTACTTTAAAACCCCATTCTCGTGCTTTTAGAAGCATTTCAAACTGGGAAGAAAAATTTAGTTTGTTTCCGGTAATTCCGTAGAGTAGGCATTCCAAAGGTCTTTCTGCAACTAATGAACTATCCTGTAATTTAAGGCTTCCGGCAGCGGTATTCCTTGGATTCATATAAGGATCCTCTCCACTATTGATGCGCTCTTCATTCATTTTAGCGAAACCATCTATGGGTAATACAATTTCTCCCCGAATATCAAATTTAGATGGAAAATCTCCCCGTAATCTTAAGGGCACAGATTTTATGGTTCTTATGTTTGCAGTTACATCATCGCCTTGAATCCCATCTCCTCTTGTAACACCTCTGACAAGTTCTCCATTTTCATAGGTAAGGCTAATGGAGGCACCATCATATTTTAATTCACAGGTAAAACTAACTTCGGAATCTCCCAAAATGCGCAATACCCGCTTTTCCCAATCCAATAACTCTTCTTTGGAATAAGAGTTGTCCAATGAATACATCCTATGCTCATGAATTACCGTCTCAAAATTCTTTGTGACTGTACCGCCTACACGCATGGTAGGGGAGGTTGCGTCCATAAAGTCAGGGTATTGCTCCTCCAGGGCCTGTAGCTCCTTCAATTTCATATCAAACTCATAATCCGATATAGTGGGACTGGCGAGAACATAATATCTATGGTTGTGTTCCCTTAGTTCCTGGCGTAAAGCTTCTATTTTTTCCTTGATAGTCATTAAAGTTGATCTTTGTTTATCCATTTAGGCACATGTCGAGGGTGATAATGCGTCATCTTATCCAATAAACGGTTAATTGAATGGTCTATAAGTATCATATCATAGTTTTCCTGTTTAACAAATCCTTGATCAACCATTGTTTTTAGCATACTCATTAAACTGTTGTAAAATCCGTTAATATTTAGAATACCGATAGGTTTGTGATGCAATCCCAATTGAGCCCATGTTAACATTTCAAAAAATTCCTCCAAAGTACCATAGCCTCCGGGAAGCATGATTACGCCTTCGGACATTTCATGCATTTTCAGTTTACGCTCATGCATATTTTCTGTTACGATCAATTTTGTCAGACCAGTATGAAATACTTCTTTTAGTTTAAGGAAATCTGGAATAATACCGATCACGTTTCCAGAATGGTCCAATGCACCCTGCGCCAACTTACCCATGACACCAATTCTTGCTGCTCCATAAACAAGTTTGATAGATCGTTCTGCCATTTCCTTCCCTAAAGAATAAGCCTTATCTAATATTAAGGGATCTATTCCTTCACTGCTACCGCAAAACACTACTATACTATTCATTTTCAAAATCTACACCGGGCTTTAAAAATATTAAAAAGACCATTAAAATTATTTTGAATTTATCCAGATTGCTTAGCTCTAATCATTCTGTGGTTTCCAAAGATATCTTTTCTAAGCTCAATTTCAGAAAAACCGGATTCCTCTAAAAGCTCTTTCACAGCTTCACCTAAAAATTGATTTATTTCCAAATAAAGAAGACCTTTGGTAGTTAAGCTATTTTTTGCGAGTTTGGCTATAGGTCTATAGAAAAGTAAGGGGTCCTCGTCAGGAACAAACAATGCCCTGTAAGGTTCATTTTTCAGGACGTTATTATGCATTTTATCTTTCTCCATTTCCCTTACATAAGGCGGATTAGAAACGATAATATCGTAATTTTCCTTTAAGGTAGCAATCTTTAAAATATCGGCCTGAACAAATTCAATATCCACGTCATTCTTTGATGCATTAATTTTGGCTACTTCCAGTGCAGATTTGGAAATATCTATAGCTGTGGTCTTAAGATTTGATTTTCGTTTGGCAAGAGAAATTGCTATGCAACCGCTACCTGTTCCAATATCAAGAACCTTAAGATTATCATATATCTTTTCAAAATCTCCAAGCACCCAGTTTACCAATTCTTCAGTTTCTGGTCTTGGAATAAGAACAGACTCATTAACCTTAAATTTCATATCCATAAAAGTAGTCTCTCCCAAAACATATTGAATAGGTTGTTCATTCTTAAGTTTTGATAAACCTTCAAACATATATTGATCTTCCTCCTTACTAATTACGATCCCGGGATCAATTGCCAAAATAAATCGCTCTAACCCTAAAAAGTGTTCTATCATTAAATAAAACATGTTATCCACCTCCTCTTTCGGATAGATTTTATCTAATTCCTTATGATATATTTCCTTAATTTCCTTTAGTACCATTTTTATGGCGTCA
>JAHEHU010000184.1 GCA_024639765.1 Eudoraea sp. | reverse complement strand
GCCAAAATATTGTTTTAAAAGATCAAAGAAAGTTAAGTATAAAGACCGAAGGCTTCAGCCATTTTATGCTGTGGACTGAGGTCCCAAATATGATATGTATTGAGCCGATAACCTTTTACCCTTATGCCGTAGATCAAATGCAGTTGCATGATGGTTTTGACTACTTATCGGATAAAGACCGTAATTTTAAAGTTACTTTAATTCCCTAATTTAATAACCTGTTTAAAAAAGTTGAATCTGTAATAAACCATATAATCTAAAAAAAATGAGAGTACTCCTGGAACGCCATTACGGTTATCTCTTTGAACCGGAACTGTTAGATGAGATAGAAGCTGTAGGAAAATGCAAGCTCATAAAGCAAGGGGAACGTTTATTGGATATTGGTCAGGACATAAGGGTTATGCCCTTAATTTTTAGCGGGGCAATAAAGATTCTCAGAGAAGATGATCAGGGTGATGAATTGCTTCTCTATTTTATTGAAAAAGGGGATACCTGTGCTATGACATTTTCCTGTTGCCTTGGGAATGGCAAAAGTGAGATAAGAGCGATAGCTGAATCAGATACAGAATTATTAATGATTCCTATAGAAAAATTGGATGAGTGGATGGCCAAATACCAAAGCTGGAGAGAATTCATTTTGGATAGTTACCATACCAGAATGTCAGAATTACTGGAAACAATAGATACTTTGGCATTTATGAAAATGGATGAGCGCATAATGAAGTACCTTAAAGACAGGGCAATGGTTACCAACGATGATGTCATATATTCCACACATCAGGATGTGGCCCAAGACTTGCATACTTCACGTGTGGTAGTGTCAAGGTTGCTGAAAAGTTTGGAGAAAGAAGGCAAAATAGAACTAAGCCGAAACCATATAAAAGTTATTGATTTATAGAATAATGCGAAAATTTTTCCCAATTCTACAAACGCTTAAAACCTATAAAAGGAAAGATCTTCCAAAAGATATCCTTGGGGGTTTTAACGTAGCCATAGTGCTTATTCCACAAGGAATGGCATATGCCATGATAGCCGGTTTGCCTCCGGTATATGGCTTGTACGCCTCTTTAATGCCGGTGTTGGTGTATGTATTGTTCGGTACTTCCAGAGCTGTTGCAATTGGACCTGTAGCCATGGATTCTTTGCTCGTTGCAGCTGGTTTGGGAACCCTGGCCATAGTAGGATTGGAGAACTACATTGCTCTTGCTATTTTGCTTGCGTTCATGGTGGGTGTCTTTCAATTTGTTTTAGGCATTTTAAAAATGGGTTTTCTAGTTGCTTTTTTAGCCAAACCGGTAATCAGTGGATTTACATCTGCAGCTGCTGTGATTATTATTTTTAGTCAGTTAAAGCATTTACTTGGTGCAGATATAGAAGGGAGTAATCAGTTTCACCAAATTTTTCTGAATGCCCTGGAAAAAATTCCGGAAACAAATTTTTATGATCTGGCCATAGGTTTAGCAGGTATTTTTTTACTTATTGGCTTTAAAAAATGGAGCAGGCAAATCCCCGGGATTTTAATCATCGTTGTTCTAGCAATATTAGCAGTGTATTTTTTAAATATGGAATCTCTGGGCATTGAGATTGTTGGTACAATTCCAAAAGGACTGCCAGGGGTTGTTTTGCCGTCTTTTGATTTAGACAATATGAGACAGCTATGGCCTATAGCACTAACACTGGCTCTGATTGGCTATCTTGAAGCTATTTCAATTGGTAAAGGTATTGAAGAGAAGAATGAAGAAGATATGATTGATCCCAATCAGGAATTAGTGGCCTTAGGTTCTGCAAATATGTTTGGTTCCTTTTTTCAATCCTATCCTGTTTCAGCAAGCTTTTCCAGATCTGCTATTAAGGATGAATCGGGCTCAAAAAGTATACTCTCCGGATTGTTTACCGTTATATTGGTTTTGGTAACACTCTTGTTTCTTACTCCTCTTTTTTATTATGTGCCAAATGCAATTCTGGCTAGTATTATCATGGTATCTGTTTTTGGTTTGATCGATTTAGAATATGCAAAAAGGTTGTGGATCTATAGAAAAGATGAATTTATTGTTTTGATACTCACATTTTTGACAACCCTGTTTATAGGAATTACTCAAGGTATTCTTACGGGGGTACTACTCTCTCTCTTATTGATGGTTTACAGAACTTCTAAGCCTCATTTCGCAGTTTTAAGTAAAATAAAAAATTCAGAATACTATAAAAATGTTGCGCGCTTTCGAGATGAGGTTGTCATACGTGAAGATCTGCTCATTGTGCGTTTTGATTCCCAATTATACTTCGGGAATTCAGATTATTTTAAAAATCAGCTGTTTAAATATATGGATAGTAAAGGGGAAAATTTAAAAGGAGTAATATTAAATGCTGAGGCGATTAATTACATAGATTCTACAGCTACCAGAATGTTGACTAAAGTCATTAAAAAAATCAGGAATAAAGGAATTCAGTTCTATATTGCCGGAGCCATAGGGCCAACAAGAGATATAATTTTCAGGAGTGGAATTAGCAAAGTACTACCCAAAGAATTCCTGTTTGTAAAAATTAAGGAGGCCGTGGCCCACTTTGATGATCCTGAGAACGCATCCGAAGAACATGAAAGAGTGGCTTATCAGCGAAATGAAAGCATTAACTAATGTTACTCATTTTAAAGCAAGAAGCAGTATTTTTGAAAAAAATTTAAGAAAAAAAGAATGACTATAGAACAGATTTATACCGGTTGCCTTGCACAAGGGGCGTATTATATTGAAAGCAACGGTGAGGTTGCCATTATTGATCCTCTGCGCGAAGTTATTCCCTACATAGACCGGGCAAAAAAAAATAAAGCTGAAATCAAATATATTTTTGAGACCCATTTTCATGCCGATTTCGTTAGTGGGCATGTAACATTGGCAAAGGAGACCGGAGCTCCAATTGTTTACGGCCCTAATGCCAATCCTGCTTTTGAGGCAATCATAGCTGAAGATGGTCAGGAATTTCCACTGGGTGAAATAACAATAAAGGTACTCCACACCCCGGGCCACACTATGGAAAGCACTACCTATCTGTTAAAGGATAAAACAGGGAAAGACTATGCTATTTTTTCCGGAGATACTTTATTTCTGGGTGATGTAGGAAGACCGGACCTTGCCCAAAAAGCGGCGGATATGACAAAAGAAGATCTTGCGGGACTTCTGTATGATAGTTTAAGAAGTAAAATTATGCCACTGGCAGATGATGTTATTGTTTATCCTGCTCACGGAGCCGGTTCGGCTTGCGGTAAGAATATGATGAAGGAAACTGTGGATACGCTGGGGAACCAAAAACAAATGAATTATGCTTTACGGGCTAATATGACACGTGAGGAATTTATAAATGAAGTTACCGAAGGCC
>JAHEHU010000088.1 GCA_024639765.1 Eudoraea sp. | reverse complement strand
TTTCCCTAGGGAAGATAAATGCGATAACACAAGACAGCTACGGCTTTATGTGGTTTTCAGATCAGACCAATCGATGTATTTTAAGATACGACGGAAGTCAGATAAAGCGTTATGCCTTCAACCCGGAAAAAGAAAACGCCCTGGGAGGATTTTATCCCGAATGTTTTGCATCCGATTCCGACGGGGCATTATGGATAGGATTTAGCGACAAGGGAGTGGACCGTTTCGATCCTGATACGGAAAGTTTTACCCATTATGCACATGATCCTAATGACCCGGAGAGCCTTAGCGATGGTGGGGTAAGTGCCATTCTTGTTGCTCATGATGGAATGGTTTGGATAGGGACCGCGATGGGGCTGGATAAATTAGATCCTTCTACAGGGAAGTTCACCCATTTCCGTCATAACGAAAAAGATTCCTCAAGTCTCAGTCATAATGTCGTAAGGGCTATTTATGAAGATTCGGACAACAATATTTGGGTAGGAACAGGTTTCACCTGGAATAATACTGGAGAAGGAGGACTTAACCGTTATAACCCAAACACCAATTCCTTTACCCGTTATATGAACAATCCCGACGATCCTAATAGCCTGAAGGCAAATCAGGTGCGGGCCATCTGTGAAGACAGTCGAGGTAATTTCTGGATTGGGACAAATAAAAATGGGCTTCACAAAATGGACCGGGAGACAGGGGCAATTACGCGCTATGAGTTCGATCCTGAATACCCCGAAGCCTTTAGCATTGCGGAAGCAACCATGGAAATGCATCATATCACTTTTATCAGAGAAGACCTGGAAGGATTTTTATGGATAGGCACCTTTGCACATGGTATTTATAGGTGGGATCCTCACTCAAATACTATGACAAATTATGGAGCTCAGGGGATACAATCAGGAAATTATAAGGAAAATTCGTCCTGGTGGTGCGATGTTTCCAATGATGGGCTCATCTGGATTTCTACTCAGGAAAATAAACTTTTCCGGATAGATCCATATATTCCTCAAATTTCAGAAATACAACAAGGGACACAAATTAGCAGTCTGGTCGTAAAGGACAGTTCCGAATTATGGATGGGAACTGAAAAGAACGGACTTTTACAAAAGAATAGAATAACCGAAAGGATAGTACAATTTAGAAACAATAAGGAGGATGCCCGAAGTTTGAGTAATGATACTGTCACAAACTTATATGTGGATCGGAAAAACCAGCTTTGGATTGGCACTGCTAATGGGCTTAATCTTTTTAATGAGTCATCCAAATCTTTTACCCGGTTTACACAGGATAGGAATGATTCCGGCAGTTTAAGTAATTCTTACATTTCCGATATCTACGAAGACAGTTATTCTAATTTATGGATCGGGACCGTAAACGGGGCACATAAATTGGATAGAGAAAAAGGAACATTTAAAAGGTATACAAATCAGCAAACGTATTTCTCTATGCATGCAAATTGGGGAATGAAAATTGTGGAAGATCGGTCAGGAAAAGTATGGTTTGCTTCACCCGATGATGGGGTTTATAGAGTGAATGAGCAAAAAGATCAGCTGGAGCTTGTTTTTGAGGTTCCAAATATCAATGATTTTTTTGTAGACAAGAAAGGTATCCTCTGGGCAGGCGAAAATACTGGTCTGTGGATGAGCGATAAGGACTGGACCCAAATGTCTCCCTTTAAAATTGAGGAATCCAATATTTTTATTGGGGAATGGACCTATTCCTTAACCGGGGATGATGCTGATAATCTTTGGATCGGTACAGATGTGGGTATTGTAAAACTAGGAGCAGACCGAAAAAACAAGGAAATCTTCGGTATAAAAAATGGTGTTCAGGTAAATGGATTTCCTGATCTCACATATGCCTACAAAGACTATGAAGGCAGAATATATTTTGCCAGCAGTCCCAATGGATACTATACATTTCACCCGAAAGAATTCAATAAAACCCCTGGTAAGATGGCACTCTATGCCATGGACCTGAAAGTGAACAAACAACCTGTTTATGCAAGGGAAAATGGAATTCTTGAAACCTCCCTTTACAAGGCAGAAGAAATTCGGCTTAATTACAATGAAAATAATTTTAGCCTAAATTTTGCCGCGGTAGATCTAAGGGCGGAATTAAAGAAACGCATTTTGTATATGCTCGATGGCTATGATTCAGAATGGCAGGAAAGCCTTTCAGGTCAAAAAGTAACGTACACCAAGGTGCCCCCCGGGAACTATACCCTTACATATAGATCGGCCATAAGGAATAGCAGTGATTGGGAAGAAAAAAGTATTCATATCTCAATTGCACCACCCTGGTGGAAAACGAGTTGGGCATATGGTACATATGCAGTATTTCTTGTGTTAGGTATCTTTTACTTTGACAAATATCAAAAGCGCAGGATCCTGGCCAAAGAAAAGGCACTCGCCAAAGAAAAGGAACTGGTCCATGCCAGGGAAATCGAGAAGGCATACGTTAAATTACAGGCAACTCAGACCCAACTGATCCAATCCGAAAAAATGGCATCCCTGGGAGAACTTACAGCGGGCATTGCCCACGAGATCCAAAACCCCCTGAACTTCGTGAATAATTTCTCAGAGGTGAGCAATGAGCTCATAGATGAGATGAATGAAGAATTAGACAAAGGTGATATCCCGGAAGCCAGGGAAATTTCGAAAGATATTAAACAAAATTTGGGAAAGATCCTCCATCATGGGCAACGGGCAGATGGCATTGTAAAAGGGATGTTGCAGCACAGCCGTAGTGGTAGTGGTGAGAAAGAACCTACGGATATCAATGCACTTTGTGATGAATACCTGCGCCTTGCCTACCATGGCTTACGCGCCAAAGACAAGTCATTCAATGCAACCATGGAAACCGATTTTGATACCTCCGTTGGAAAAATAGCCGTGGTATCACAAGACATGGGCCGTGTGATTCTCAACCTTATCACCAACGCTTTCTACGCCGTTCAGGAACGGAAGAAAGAGGGCGCCAAAGGCTATGAACCAACAGTAAGCGTCTTTACAAAAAAAACAGGAAACATAGTAGAAATACGTGTAAAGGACAACGGCAATGGTATCCCGGAGGCCATCAAAGAAAAGATCTTCCAGCCCTTCTTTACCACCAAACCTACCGGGCAGGGTACCGGATTAGGACTGAGTATGAGTTATGATATAGTGACCAAAGGGCACGGGGGAAACTTAAAAGTTGAAAGCGTTGAGGGAAAAGGGACTGAATTTATTATTATCTTACCTATGAATGATACCGGCTAGGAAAACCAAAAATCCTTTTAGAAGGTAATTATTAACAGGGTCCAACCAAAAAAACCAACAATGCCGCATACCAAAATCATCAGTTTCATAAGAAATATCCCTGTTATGTTATTGCTGTTCTGTGGAATTGCAATCTGGGCTCAGCAGGAAAAAATATCCTTTGAAAAATATGGGGTGGCAGAAGGGTTGCCAGAAGAGTTTGCCAGGGATGTAATACAAGACGACCAGGGCTTCATCTGGATTTCCACACAGAATGGGATTGTTAAATACGATGGCTATGAGTTCAAGGTTTTTCGAGGTGAGTCGTCAGATAAGGAAGGAACAATGCAACTACGTGGTGGACTCAAATTCGTAAAGGGCAGGGACGGTAAATTATGGACATCTAATCATTTAGAAGGTATTATATCATATAATCCAATTAATGAACAATTTCAGAATTATAAAACAGACTTAAAAGATCCGAATAAACTTCCTTATTATGGTGGGGTAGAGTTACTCTTTGAGGACTCTGATAAGAACATATGGTTTTTAAATGGCTCAGTGGTCCTGGATACCCTCGTTCTGGGCAAACTCAACCCCAGAACGGGAAGTATTCATGCTTATCCCCATAGGCGAAACCATCCCAGATATAATGACATTGTCATGAATCTGGAATTATATGAGGCCGCTAAAGACAGCAGTGTATGGCAATTGCTGCATCCCGGAACTCTCAATTTATTTAATCGAAAAAGTGAGACTTTTGAACAGGTGATTTCTTCAGGATCAACAGTGCCCGGAACTGACATCAAGGATACTATTCGTATGATTGTGCGAGGGACAGATAAATACGATGTTCTAAGAGGTGACAAAGGGGTTTATTTGTGGGATCCTGTTATTCGGAAAAGTATTAAATCATACACGAAATTAGTGAATAAAGACAATTCACTTCCTGATCATGAATTAGCATATGCGTTTATAGATGTAAGGGATCAACTCTGGGTACTTCAGCAACAAGGCCATATAAATATAATTAACCTTTCGAGTGGCAAAATTGAACATCTTAAATATGGTGAGGGTGATTTAAGGTTTGATGGCGGAGCTAAAAAAACTGATCAATTGTCAGTTTTCGCCCAGAACGAAAAAGGGATCTGGTTTGGAACAACAAATTTGAGCCCATTTTCAGAAGGACAACCCTTGACATATCTCTATTACGATTTTATTGCAGAAACGTTTAAGCTTTATTCAGAAAAATTTAATGACAACCTGAACCCAGTATCTGAGGGAAGACATATTTTTCAATATAGTTCTATCCTTGATAATTCTGGTTTGTTATGGCTTGCTACCAGGCCCAATATGTACAAGCAGTCTCCCAAAATCAGGCAGATAGAAACCTATCGACATGATCCGGCGGTATCCTCCAGTATACCCTCTGATACCATTACAAGCCTTTTTGAGGATAGTAAAAGTCAATTGTGGATAGGTACCACGCAAGGATTAGCATTAAATAAAGGAGATGTATTCAGGAAAGTCAATTTCGATACAGGAAGAAATGATGACAAACAATTTAGGATCCAAACGATTTATGAAGATTCAAGTGGAGTAATCTGGGTCGGAACTTATGGCAAAGGGTTATTTCGCTTTTCGGAAGATCAGATGAGTTTAATCCAAATAGAACTTTCTCCCGGTTTGGACAAAATGGATTTCTCTTTTGATATAGAATGTATTCAGGAAGACTCAAACGGAAATCTCTGGATATCAGCCTGGAGGCGGGGAATTTATATCCTGGGTAAGGATACTCGTGAACTCATACAGAAGTTTGAAGTCTCAAATAGTGAGGACCATGGGATGAAAAGCAATTGGGTTGACCCAATCTATATGGATTCTGAGGGGAATATTTGGTTAGGTGATCCGGCAGATAACGAGTTTGGAATTTACAAGTATTCTGCTGAAGATAATACATTCAAACATTTAGGGAATGACCCTTCGGATAGCTTATCTCTGATCAGCAATGAAATAAGGTTTATTGGAGAGGATAATAGGAAGAGAATGTGGATTGGCACGGATGGAGGCTTATCGTTGTATGACAAAGAAAAGGGCAATTTTCATCGAAGTAAAGATGCATTAAGAATGCCAAGTACCATTGCCTATGCACAGGCTGAAGATGCAAAAATTTGGGTGTCTACCTACAGTGGGGGTGGACTGGCTTTAGTAGGTCCGACAATTGAAGATATAGAATTTTTTGGGGAAGAGGAAGGTTTATTACATAATGATATCTCAAATTATTTGAATGAATTGCTCATGGATGAGAATGGTTTACTTTGGTTGCCCAATCAAAGAGGACTTTCTGTTTTTGATACCCGTTCACTAACCATTCAAAATTATGGCCCACGGGATGGAATGCAAAACCTGGCAGCTTGGTCACGTATGATCAAGACAAGAGATGGAACTATCTGGATTGGAGGCCAGAATGGCCTGAATAGGATAGATCCGGATTTGCTCTTTACAAAGGATTCAATTCCACCAAAGCTCGTGATTACCTCCATGAGAATCAATGACAGCACCTACAGTGCTCCGGATGGGGATCTGTTTACGAAGGCGGTGGCCTATGCAGATCAGGTCACTGTTAACCACAGCGAAAAGAATCTTAGTTTTGAATTTGTGGCCCTTCATTATTTAAGACCTGAAAGTAATTTGTACTCGTGGAAGTTGGAGAATTACGATACAGACTGGACAGCACCATCCAAAGAACGACAAGCCAAGTACACCAATCTTTCCCCCGGGGAATATACATTCAGAGTAAAAGGATCTAATGCAGACGGGATCTGGAACGAAGAAGGAGCGAGTATACAAATTACCATTGCACCACCCTGGTGGCAAACCTGGTGGGCCTATAGCATCTACTTTTTACTTCTCTTGTTTATAGGATACAGGGTACATCTCTATCAAAAGGCCCGTACGCTTAAAAAGGCACAAGAGGCAGCTCAGCAAAAAGAGTTGGCACAGGCAAAAGAAATTAAAAAGGCCTATGCAGAGCTGAAGGCCACACAAACCCAACTCATCCAGGCCGAAAAAATGGCCAGCCTTGGCGAGCTTACCGCCGGGATCGCCCATGAGATACAGAACCCACTCAACTTCGTCAATAATTTTTCGGAAGTTAACCGTGAGTTGATCGAAGAGCTTAAAGAAGAAAAATCCAGGACCAAAAAGGACCGGGATGAGAAACTGGAAGAAGAACTACTGACAGATATTGACCAGAACCTGGAAAAGATCTCCCACCATGGTAAGCGGGCAGATTCTATCGTAAAAGGAATGTTGCAACACAGTAGGGCCAGTAGTGGAGAGAAAGAACCAACAGACATCAATGTACTTGCAGATGAATACCTGCGCCTGGCCTATCATGGCTTGCGGGCAAAAGACAAGTCCTTTAATGCTGCCATGAAAACCGATTTTGACAATACCGTAGGGAAAATTGAGGTGGTGCCACAAGATATTGGTCGGGTGATCCTGAACCTTATCACCAACGCCTTCCACGCGGTACAGGAGAAAAAGAAACAAGTTGGGGATGACTATGATCCCACCGTGCATATTATCACAAAAAAAATGGGAAATACGGTTGAGATCCTTGTAAAAGACAATGGCAATGGGATCCCCAAAAAGATCATGCAGAAGATCTTTGAACCTTTCTTTACCACAAAACCTTCTGGGCGTGGAACCGGATTAGGCTTAAGTATGAGCTATGAAATTGTCACCAAAGGGCACAAAGGAGAATTGAAAGCAACTTCTAAAGAAGGAGAAGGAACCACCTTTACTATTATACTGCCCGTTTCCAAAGAAATTAAGAAATCAAAAAAATAATTGAGTAACCAATAAACCAGCAGACCAATGAAAATTTTAGTAGTAGACGACGAACGAGACGTGCAGGTACTTTTCCAGCAACGGTTCCGCAGGGAGATCCGGAACAACGAACTGGAATTTGCCTTTGCCTTTTCCGGAGAAGAGGCCCTTACCTATATGGATGAACACAACCATGAGGCAGTACTTATCCTTTCTGATATAAATATGCCCGGTATGAGTGGCCTGGAACTGTTAGAACAGATCAAAAAGAATTTTCTAAAACCCCCTCCGGTGGTCATGATGATCACGGCCTATGGCGATAAGGAAAACTATGACACGGCCATGAAACTCGGGGCCGATGATTTTCTTACAAAACCCGTAGAATTTGGTATCTTAAAGGAAAAATTAAAAGCAATCCTGTAATAATGGCTAAAATATTGGTGGTAGATGATGAGACCGATCTGGAGGTCCTTATCAAACAAAAGTTCCGGAAACAGATCCGGCAAAATGAATACGAATTTGTCTTTGCCATCAATGGGGTGGATGCGCTTGAAAAACTGAATACCCACCCTAATATGGATCTGGTGTTAAGCGATATCAACATGCCTGAAATGGATGGCCTTACCCTGCTTACAAAACTTCATGAATTAAACCCTTTGTTAAAATCTGTCATCGTTTCTGCCTATGGCGATATGGATAATATCCGTACGGCCATGAATCGTGGGGCATTCGATTTTATCACCAAACCCATCAACTTTGAGGACCTTACGATTACCATGGAAAAAACCCTGAAACACGTGAGGGAACTTCAGGAAACCCTGAAAGCAGTGCGGGAAAACAACATCCTGAAGATGTACGTAGACGAGAATGTGCTCAATTTTATGGGCAGCAAGGAATATGAGTCTACCGTAATGGCCAATGAGAATGTGACCGCTACGGTCATGTTTATAGATGTTTGTGGGTTCACTTCGCTGAGTGAAACCAACAGTCCGGATGTGGTGGTGAGTATGCTCAATTCTTATTTTGATGTAATGGTGAAGGAGATCACCGCACAGGAAGGGTATATAGATAAATTTATGGGAGATGCCATCATGGCGGTCTTTCGTGGGGAATACCACCTGGATAGAGCCCTGGACGCAGCCCTGGCCGTGCGACAGCAAATAAACAAACTCCCGGAACTAAAGGAAATGGGAGGCTACAGGCCCAGTGTTTCCATTGGCATCAACAGTGGGGAAATGGTCTCCGGAAATATTGGTTCCTCTAGCCTAAGACGGCTCGATTTTACAGTGATCGGTGATACGGTTAATATTGCAGCCCGACTCGAATATGCCGCAGAGGATAATCAGATTCTGATCTCTGAGGAATGCTACGAGCAGGTAAAGGAGGCCTTTCAATGTAAAAAGATAGGCGACATTCAGCTCAAAAATAAAAAGGAGATGATCACCGTCTATGAAGTGTTGGAATAGCACAATATTAAAATCAACCCTACAAAATTCCTGGATCCATCCCTGGATCAAACCCCTTATGGTTTGACTTATAACCTAAAATAATCCAATACTATTTCCGTTTATTATAAGTAATTACCTTTCCTTTTGGCAAGAATAAGATAGCCCCCATGAAACCTTTTTACAAAAAAGCAGTCTTATCTAAAAACAACCACATGAAATTTCGTAGCCTACTCGCAGCTAACCTTACGTTGCTTATTTTTAGTTGTAGTTCATCTAATGATGAGGAACTTATAATAGACACAACTATTCAATTTGGAAGTCCGCAAAGAGTTACTGTTCAGGGTTATGACGGACAGATTATGGAGCCATTTTTAAGCAGAGATGGCAACACCCTCTTCTTTAACAACCTAAACAACCCATCCGTAGATACTAATCTGCACTGGAGTACAAGGATCAATAATACCCTTTTTGAATACCAGGGCGAAATACAGGGGGTAGCCACCGAAGACCTGGAAGGTGTGCCTACCATGGACCAAAATAGCACCATGTATTATGTGTATACGGGCGACTATTTCCAAACGCTGCAATCTATTTATACGGGTAATTACAGTGAGGGAAGCTTATCTAACATCTCCGTAGTGGAGAACTTGTCACGTAACGAACCGGGCTGGTTAAATTTTGATGTAGAAGTTTCTAATGATGGCGAAAGTCTCTATTTTGTGGATGGACTATACGATGAGAATGGCGGTCCACGCCAGGCTAATTTCTCTATTGCGCGTAAAATTGGGAACGAATTTCAGAGAGATCCAAATAGCGCCATGCTCCTAGCCAATATTAATACCGATGATCTGGAATACGCGGCGGCCATCTCAAAAAATGAGCTAGAGCTCTGCTTTACGCGAATAATTGGAGACATTTCGGTTAATTCCGAGGCCCATATATACATTGCCAGCAGAACAGCTTCCAACTTACCATTTTCAGAGGCACAGGAGATAACCGAGATCACGGGTTTTGTTGAAGGTCCTACCTTTTCAGCAGACGATAATGGCCTTTATTACCACAAAAAAGAAAATGGGGTCTTTGTTCTCTATTATATTGAAAAATTACCATAATTTAACTTCATATTCCAAAGAAGTCACCATTCATGAATCCAATTTTTATTGCTGTTTATACCAGTTGGTTCTTGTCTGATATACTCTTTGTCAGATTGCTATGTGTACAAAAAACAGACAGACGTAGATCCGAAAAAATTCCCTCCACATTATCTGGGTACTGATTGTTATCGGGAATGTTTCGGTAGTTTTTGTCACCAATTATATCAGTACGCCCATTGGACTATCCCCGGTGGTATACTTAGGGTTAAGTCTCATTATTCTGGGGGTCCTGCTGCGCGTTGGGGCTATTTGTAGTCTACGGAAATATTTTACGATAAAGATCACTATCAAAGAAGACCACGTGTTGAAGACATATGGCTATTACAAATTGTACCTCATCCCTCATAATCCGCTTCCCTGCTTTCCTTTATTGGCTTTGGTGTTTCCCTGAACAATTGGTTCTCTGTGCTGCTTGCAGGGGGACTTGCTTTTCTGCTTTTGCCTTGCGCAGCAGGAAGAGGAAAAAGTACTGCTCACGCATTTTGGAGATACGTATGTAGCCTACAAGAAAAAAACAAAGGCCCTGCTCCCATTTATTTATTAAATTTAGTCACACAGCGATCAAGAGATCGCCTTTACCTAAACACCATCCTGTATGAAAAATCTATACACCCTTTTCGTTTTGCTCATTGCCGCCGTTTCGGTACAGGCACAAACGGATCTTGAAATCTCCGAAACAAATAAGGAAAATGAACGGCTTATCCAATTAAAAACGGAAGTACAGCAGCTCGTAGACAACCGAGCTAAGATGGCCCAGGTGATGGTAGACAAGGTCTTTAGTTTTTCAGAACTTGGCTTTCAGGAAGAGGAGACCTCCAAATACATCACGAGCATCCTCAAAAAGGAGGGCTTTGCCATTGAATATGGTATCTCCGGGGTACCCACGGCCTGGTGGGCCAAATGGGGATCGGGCAGCCCGGTGATCGCTATTGGAAGTGACATTGATTGTATTCCTAAGGCGTCTCAAAAACCCGGCGTAGCGTTCCATGATCCAATTGTAGATGGGGCTCCCGGACATGGGGAAGGGCATAATAGTGGAGTACCCCTGAATGTAGTGGCTGTGCTTGCCGTAAAGGAATTGATGAAGCGCGAAAAAATTCCAGGCACCCTTATCGTATGGCCCGGGGTAGCCGAGGAACAGCTCGGAACAAAAGCGTATTACACACGCGACGGTTATTTTGATGACGTGGACCTCTGTATCTTCACTCATGTCTCTAACAATATGGCCGTTTCATATGGCCCTGCGAGGGGCACCGGAATGATCTCAGTAG
>JAHEHU010000021.1 GCA_024639765.1 Eudoraea sp. | reverse complement strand
TAGAAGATCAGTTTTATGTGGGTCTTACCTACAATTTTATACTCAACAAGCCAGATGGCATAAAGCAACAGAACTTGTCTTACGGCCTGCAGTTAGGATTTATAAAAGATATGCCCCTCAATGCTTCAAGGACCACGGCAATTGGTGTAGGATTAGGGTATGCAGTGAATTCATATTACACAAATTTGGAGATAGCGGAAAGTAATAATGACTTTCAATATTCTATTCTGGAAAGTGCTGTGGCAGCAAAACGCAATAAACTAGAGACGCACTTGGTTGAGATCCCGATAGAGTTCAGATGGCGTAATTCTACCGCAACGGAATACAAATTCTGGCGACTATACCTGGGCGCAAAATTAGGATACGCTTTTGGGAGCAGATCTAAACTGGTCACAGAGACGGGTAAGGATTCGTTTTATGTAACGGATGTAGAAAAATTCAGATATGGACTTACGGCCAATTTTGGTTACAACACCTTTAATATCCATGTCTACTATGCCCTTAATAATCTATTTAAAGAGGGATTAAGCCTGGAAGATACTGGCCAGGATCTTAATTTTACACCCTTGAGAATTGGCTTTATCTTTTATATTCTTTAGGTGACAACAGGTGTACTGCCTTTACAGCCAAAATTTGATCGTAAGTAATTGAGACATCATACCCACTAAAAATCCAATAAACAATTCTGCGCGAGAATGAGCCTTTAAGAAAAGTCTGGCCGTAGCAACTATGCCCGAGGCAAATACCATAAAACTAATGGCAATGACTATATTTCGTTCGAAATGAAAACTCAAGGCAATTAAGAACATGAGCAAACTTCCCATTGCCATCATATGTAAACTGGTTTTAAAACGAATAAGTAACAAGAACAGGCATGTACTGTTAGCTGCTATGAGTCCAAGAAAATAGAAATACAATTCTATAGTATAATTATCTGGGATCACTTTTAACAAGATCATTAATAATAAAAGCAGGTTGATCACTAATGGATACCGGCGCTCTTCTGGTTTTGTCAAGAATACTGAACTCACAACCCCAATATTCCTAAGGATAAAAAAACTTAGGATAGGAATAATTATGGTTAGGATAAAAATTGGCAAAATGTTTCCACTCTTCAACTCAATGGTAGTATACTTAGGGGTTATAAGAAAGTAAGATACTGTACCAGCCAGGGGTAAAAAAATAGGGTGAAAGATATAGGATATTAATTTTGAAAGAAGTCGCATTAGATCTCCTTTCTTAAACGGGCAACCGGTATCCCTAATTGTTCTCTGTATTTAGCCACGGTTCTTCTGGCAATTGGATAGCCTTTGTCTTTCAGGATCTTAGCCAGTTTATCATCGGTAAGTGGTTTTCGTTTCGCCTCCTCTCCAATAACGGTCTCAAGGATCTTCTTGATCTCCTTGGTAGAGACGTCCTCGCCCTGCACATTTTTCATGGACTCAGAAAAGTATTCCTTTATAAGTTTAGTGCCATAGGGTGTATCTACATATTTGCTATTGGCCACACGGGAAACCGTAGATACGTCCATATCTATAGCATCTGCAATGTCCTTGAGGATCATAGGGCGTAATTTACGCTCATCGCCGGTGAGAAAGTATTCCCTTTGATAAACCATGATGGCATTCATTGTGATAAACAAGGTTTGCTGCCGTTGTCTGATAGCGTCTATAAACCATTTGGCGGCATCTAATTTTTGTTTGATAAAAAGAACCGCATCCTTCTGTGATTTAGATCGCTCCTTGGCACTCTTGTATCCCGCAAGCATATTACTGTACTCCTTGGATACATGAAGTTCCGGGGCGTTCCTGCTGTTAAGGCTTAATTCTAGTTCACCTTCCACAATGCGAATAGAGAAATCCGGCACAATATGTTCAATGATCTTATTGTTTCCGGCATAAGAACCTCCGGGTTTTGGATTGAGTTTTTCTATTTCGTTAATTGCCTCTTTGAGCTCTTCTTCGGTTATACTGTGTTTTTGAAGAAGCTTATTGTAATGCTTTTTTGTGAAATGATCGAAGGACTTTTCCAGGAGGGTAATGGCCAATTCTATTGAAGGTGTTGGATCTTTTCTTCGAAGTTGAATAAGCAAACACTCCTCCAGTGATCTGGCAGCTACTCCCGGTGGATCCATATCCTGGACGATCTTCAATACTTTTTCTATAGTGTCTTGTTCCACGTACACATTTTGGGTAAAAGCAAGATCATCCATGATGTCAGCAATCGGACGCCTTATATATCCACTTTCATCTACACTTCCCACTAAGAATTCGGCGATCGCCCACTCTTCGTCATTGAGGTAAAAAGTATTTAATTGATTGATGAGGTATTGATTAAAAGAGATCCCTGCTGCATAAGGAATTGTTTTCTCCTCATCATCCGTACTGTAATTATTTGCCCTGGTACGATAATCTGGTATCTCATCATCACTCAGATAGTCGTCAATATTAATATCATCTGTGTTAATGGAATCATTGTCATTTTCCCCTTCATACTGATCCTCAAACTCATCCTCGAGGGTAGCAGCTTCCTCCTTCCCGGTTTCCAGCGCAGGGTTCTCCTCCAATTCCTGCTTTAATCGCTGCTCAAAAGCCTGCGTAGGCAATTGAATAAGCTTCATCAACTGGATTTGCTGAGGAGATAGCTTTTGTGAAAGTTTAAATTGTAAGTGTTGCTTTAGCATGGGGGCTCCTTCTTCTTTCTTACATAAAAGTAATTAAAATACCTTTAGAACTCTGCGTTCTGTGGTGTTCTGGGAAACGGAATAACATCCCGAATGTTGCCCATACCCGTTGCAAATTGCACAAGTCTTTCAAAACCAAGGCCAAATCCACTGTGTATTGCCGTTCCGTATTTTCTCAGATCCAGATACCACCAAAGTTCTTTCTCGTCTATTCCCAGTGCCTTAATTTTGTCTAGAAGCACATCTAATCGTTCTTCCCGCTGAGATCCACCAACGATCTCTCCGATCCCAGGAAATAAAATATCCATGGCTCTCACCGTTTTACCATCTTCATTAAGCCGCATGTAAAATGCCTTTATCTTAGCCGGATAGTCAAATAAGATAACCGGACATTTAAAATGTTTTTCAACCAGGTAACGCTCGTGTTCACTCTGAAGATCAGCTCCCCATTCCTCAATAGGATATTGAAACTTCTTTTTCTTGTTAGGCTTGCTATCCTTGAGAATATCTATGGCTTCTGTATAGGTGAGCCTTATAAATTTGTTATCGATCACAAATCGAAGCTTATCCATCAGTGATAATTCACTTCGCTCCGCCTGAGGTTTGGTCTTTTCTTCATCGAGTAATCGCTTTTCTAAAAATTCAAGGTCGTCCTGGCAGTGCGATACCACATAATTTAGCACACTTTTTATAAAGTCTTCTGCAAGGTCCATGTTATCATTGAGATCAAAGAATGCCATTTCTGGTTCAATCATCCAGAATTCGGCCAAATGCCGCGAAGTATTTGAATTTTCTGCCCTAAAGGTAGGGCCAAAAGTATATACCTTCCCAAGGCCCATCGCATATGCTTCTGCTTCTAACTGACCGGAAACGGTTAAATTGGTTTCCTTGCCAAAAAAGTCTTCCTTGTAATTTACCTTCCCGTCTTCGGTAAGAGGTGGATTCTTAGGATCCAAAGTAGAAACACGGAACATCTCACCAGCTCCCTCGGCATCAGACCCTGTAATGATAGGGGAATGCATATAATAGAATCCATTATGTTGGAAATAGTGGTGTATAGCGAAGGATAAAGCAGACCGCACGCGCATTACGGCAGCAAAAGTATTGGTACGCACTCGTAAATGGGCCTGTTCCCGAAGGAACTCCATAGAATGTTTTTTGGGTTGTATGGGATAGGTCTCTGCATCTGCAGTACCATGAACTATAAGGTCCGTAACCTGTATCTCTACTGTTTGCCCTCTTCCCTGACTCGCTACCAAAAGCCCTTTAATTTGTAAGGCTGCACCGGTTGCAATTTGTTTTAATAGGCCTTCGTCAAAATTCTCAAAATCCACAACGCATTGTATGTTGTGAAGAGTTGACCCATCGTTCAAGGCAATGAACCTGTTACTTCTAAAGGTTTTAACCCAACCGTTTACTTCTACTTTTTGCTCTTTAGGGGATTGTTGGAGCAGCTCTTTTATTCGCATCAAAGCCATGAAAAACTATTTCTGATTTGCCCCGCAAAGATAGTTTATTGAGTAAAACTACATGCTCTGAACTACCTATATTTCAATAGGGCAGATCTCTAAAGTTCCAGATCTTCGGCTTCGGGCAGTTCGTCCTTTGGCAGGATATCGATCTGTGGTTTTTTGAGAACTTCCTTGTTTGCAATACTTCGTTCCAAAGATAATAGGAGAGAAGGCAATAAAATTAGATTTGCCAACATGGCGAATAGCAGGGTCGCCGATACAAGTGCTCCCAGGGCAACCGTGCCTCCAAAGCTGGAAAGTACAAATACTGAGAAGCCAAAGAAAAGCACAATAGAAGTGTAGAACATACTTACACCTGTTTCGCGTAAGGCAGCATAAACCGACTTTTGAATTCGCCATCTATTTGCTGATAATTCTTGTCTGTATTTAGCCAAAAAGTGAATGGTGTCGTCAACCGAGATCCCAAAAGCAATACTAAAAACAAGAATGGTTGAAGGTTTAATAGGGACCCCAACAAACCCCATGACACCGGCTGTTACGAGAAGCGGCAGTAAATTTGGAATAAGTGAGATCACTATCATCCGGAAGGACCTGAACAAGTAGGCCATAAAAAGGGCAATTAATCCAATGGCCAGAGATAAAGATAAGATCAGATTTTTTACAAGGTATTTTGTGCCTTTCAGGAAAAGCAAGGCCTTCCCAGTCATAGATACCTTATAGCGCTCGGCAGGAAAGATCTTGGTAAGGTTTTCTTTGAGTTCCGTTTCTATCTCCTCCATCCTTTCGGTAGGAACATCTCTAATAAATGTTGTAATGCGTGCCACCTGACCAGTAGAATCGACGAAATTCTTCAATAGGTTGCTATTCCCTTTGGACTTTCTGGCTACATCCATGATAAAAGTATTCTCCTGAGTTGTAGGCAATTGATAGTACTTGGGGATTCCGTTATAAAAGGCTTGTTTAGAATATTTGACCAATTCTACGACAGAGGTGGGTCTCGATAATTCCGGAATTTCACGTATCAAGGCACTTAATTCGTCCATTTTCCGCAAATTGACCGATCGTAAAACACCGTTCTTACGCTCCGTGTCTATGACTATCTCAATGGGCATTATACCGTCGAATTCTTGTTCAAAGAAGCGTATGTCCTTAAAAAATTCCGCTTTTTTAGGCATATCTTCAATAGGACTTCCGGATATATTTATTTGGTAGATACCTATAATGCTCATTACCAGTAGTAAAACTGAAATTACATACACAGTAATTCTTTTATCCCGCACCATACGCTCCATCCAATTGACGAAAGTATCTATCCAGCGTTTGTTCAAATGCTTTAAGTGCTTGGTCTTGGGCAGTGCCATAAAACTGTACACAATAGGAATGATCAACAGGGATAGTATAAAGATTCCTATAATGTTTATAGAGGCTACAATACCAAATTCTGTAAGTAGTTTACTGTCCGTTATAATAAAGGTGGCAAATCCTGAGGCTGTGGTAATGTTGGTCATCAAAGTGGCATTCCCAATTTTGGAAATGACCCGCTGCAATGAGAGCGCCTGGTTCCCGTGTTTTTTTACTTCCTGCTGATATTTGTTGATCAGAAAAATACAATTTGGTATCCCAATTACAATAATAAGGGGGGGGATCAATGCCGTAAGTACCGTAATCTCGTACCGCAGTAATCCCAAAACACCAAACGCCCACATAACCCCAATGATCACAACGCACATAGAAATGAATGTTGCCCTAAAACTTCGGAAAAAGAAAAAGAAGATTAGCGAGGTAACAACCAGGGCAGCCGTTATAAACATCCCAATTTCATCTATGATGTTCTGGGCATTCATGGTTCGTATATAAGGCATGCCGGAAACATGAACGTCCAGGGCCGTATCATTTTCAAAATTGTAAACAAGGTTGCTGAAATCATTTAGGATAAAATCTTTGCGAACAGAGGTGTTCACAATATCTTTATCCATGTAAACTATGGTCCGGAGCGTTTCGGTATCCTTATTAAAAAGCAATTGGTCATAAAAGGGCAGATCATTGAACAGATGTTGTTTTAAACTATCCAGGACCTGCTGATTTTCTGGCTCAGCTGTCAGAAAGGGTGTTAGAATAAATTCTTGCTGCTCGTTATCCTTTACCAATTCTTGTAAATTCTCTGTAGAGACCACAAATTCTACCTCGGGAAACGCTGCAAGTTGTTTACTGAGAATATTCCAACGGTTGAATTTTTCAGGGGTAAATAGGGTAGGATCATTAACTGCCAGCACTATAGCATTGCCTTCTTCGCCAAAAAGATCAAGAAAGGCATCATACTCCAGATTTGCCGGGTGGTCATCTGGTAACAGATTGGCCTCTGTATTGGAAAACCGCATGTTCTGCCATTGAAAACCAAAGAAAACAGTAACGGCGGCAATCCCAATTAAGATAAGAATACGATTCCTAAGGATGATCCTTGCGGTCTTTGTCCAGAAATTTTGTGTGAGCTTTGCTACCATATTCTTTTTTAGCAAGCCAACAGATCCGTTTCCGCTCTTATGGATTTTAATCCCTTAATTGACTAGCAGAATTTTGATATTGAACGCCTGCCGTTCAAATGCGGTCAAAGGTAGAAAATGCCTAGCAGTGTTCCTAGTATCAGATTAGGAAATAAGGATGTTACAAGCGCCAAACAGTTCGTATCTTGGGAATAGTATTAAAGATGTATTATAAGAATGAGTGATCAAAAAAAGTACAGAAGGTATGAGCGTGTGATTTATCGCGTTCTAATAGTGGTTTGTGCTTTGTTTGTTATCCTGGCCATTCTAGCCATGTATTTCTTTGGAGATACTGAAATTCTATAAAAGGGAATGGAGACCGAAATGTAGTTCGCAGATTAAGGCACTTAAACCTTCATGATCTCTGCTTCTTTAGCCTCAAGAATATTATCTATTTTAACAACATAATTATCCGTTAATTCCTGTATATCAATAACGGCATTCTTCTCCAGGTCTTCAGAGACCTCAAGGTTTTTGATCTCTTTATTTGCCTCTTGTCTGGCACTTCGTACACTTACCTTGGCATCTTCGGCTTCGGCCTTTGCTTGTTTAACCAGTTGTATTCTTCGTTCTTCAGTAAGTGGAGGAACATTGATGATTACAAAATCGCCGTTATTCATGGGGTTAAAGCCTAAGTTGGCATTCATAATGGCCGTTTCTATGACCTGAAGCATGCTCTTCTCCCAGGGTTGCACAGAGATCGTTCTGGCATCCGGTGTATTAATATTTGATACTTGTGATAATGGCGTTTGTGAACCGTAATACTCTACCATTACTGATGAGAGCATTGCCGGGCTTGCCTTTCCCGCACGGATCTTGACCAATGCTTTCTCCAAATGAGAAATAGCAGCATCCATACTTTCTTTCGCTGAATCTATTACAAATCTAACCTCTTCGTTCATGGTATTATTTTAAAAACAAAGTAACATAATTTTTTGAAAAACTAAAGATTTACAACTGTTCCGATGTTTTGCCCCGAAACAATTTTTGATAGATTTCCCTTTTTATTCATATCGAAGACAACGATAGGAAGTTCATTTTCCTGACTTAAGGTAAATGCCGTAGTATCCATTACCTTCAGGCCCTTTCTAAGTACATCAGTAAAGGAGATAGTTTCGAATTTTGTGGCATTCTTGTCTTTTTCCGGGTCACTGGTGTAAATACCATCTACACGTGTGCCCTTGAGGATGACATCGGCTTCAATTTCTATCGCTCTTAAAACCGCCGCAGAATCTGTAGTGAAATAAGGGTTGCCGGTACCACCACCAAAAATTACCACTCTTCCTTTTTCCAGATGTCGCATGGCACGTCTTCTAATGAATGGTTCGGCTACTTCATTGATCTTTATCGCGGACTGCAGTCGGGTTTGCACCCCTTTGTCTTCCAAGGCACTCTGAAGTGCAAGACCATTGATGACGGTTGCAAGCATTCCCATATGGTCTCCTTGTACCCTGTCCATTCCGCTGCCGGCACCGGCAAGTCCTCTGAAGATATTACCACCACCTATAACAATGGCCACTTCAACACCTTTATCTACCACTATTTTTATCTCATCGGCGTATTCCGAAAGACGCTCAGGATCTATCCCGTATTGTTTATCACCCATCAGGGCTTCTCCGCTGAGCTTTAGAAGTATTCTTTTGTATGGCATTTGAATGTCATTGTTTGCGAACAAAAATAGTTAAAAATATTGATGCCAAACGGGTCCACTTAGTAATAATCGAACTATATTAAATAAGGGATATTTCTGTTATACTTGGTTTAAAATGTTATTTCACAAAAAAACCGCTTCTGTAGAAAGCGGTTTTTATATTTTGAGTAAGGTATGACTTACCCCAGGGCAACACGTTCAAAACCTGTTACTTCAAGAGTAGCGTTTACCGACTTTACATATTGAGAAACACTTTGTTTGCTGTCTTTAATAAAGTCCTGGTTAACTAGGGTATTGTCCTTAAAGAAACGTTTAAGTTTACCTTGAGCAATCTTATCCAACATTGCCTCCGGCTTACCTTCTTGTCTTAGCTGATCTTTAGCGATCTCGATCTCCTTATCAATGATAGCCTGATCTACTCCTGTCTGATCTAAGGCCACAGGATTCATCGCGGCTGCCTGCATAGCCACATCTTTAGCTGCTTCAGCAGCACCGTCAACCACAGCAGATAACCCCACCAAAGTGGCTATCTTGTTTCCTGCATGAATGTAAGAGCCTACGAAAGGTGCAGATAGTTTTCTAAAGCCACCAATCTCAATTTTCTCTCCAATAACACCGGTTTGCTCCGTAAGTTTTTCTTGTACAGTAAGGCCATTGTAGGTGGCAGCCAAGAAAGAGTCCTTGTCATTGAATTGAAGGGCCAGATCTGCCAATTCATTGGCAAGAGTTACGAACGAGTCGTTTTTGGCTACGAAATCTGTTTCACAATTTAGGGAGATGATAACCCCTTCGGTTTTACTTTCATTGACCTTTGCAATGGTAGCTCCTTCTGAAGATTCTCTGTCAGCCCTTTTTGCAGCTACTTTCTGACCTTTTTTACGAAGGATCTCAATAGCCTTGTCAAAATCACCTTCAGCTTCAACCAAAGCGTTTTTACAATCCATCATCCCTGCACCGGTAGTTTTTCTCAATGTGTTAACATCAGCAGCGGTAATTTTTACCATTTCTTTTATTTTTTTTGATGCCCAGTGAGGCATCTAGTTCTAAATAGTTTTTATACTTATTCTACACCAGCTTTGGTGTTGTCTTGCCATTCTTTTAATTCATCCCACTTTCCATCTGCGGCCATCTTAGCTTGTTTCGGCCATGATGCTGGATTTTTAGAAGCATACCTGGAACCAGCTTCAGCAAGGATCTCTTTTAGTTCAGCTTCTTTCTTGCCAGCAAGGTCTGCAAAGGAAGTAATGCCTGCGCTTTGGAAAACTTCAGCAATCTTTGGTCCAATTCCTTCTACTTTGGTAAGGTCATCAGCAGCTTCTTTTTTCGCTTTTTTAGGCGCTTCTTTTTTAGCCGGTTCTTCAGCAATCGCTTCTGCTTCTTTTTCCTTTTTAGGCGCAACTGGCTTTGCCTCTGCTGATTCTTCTTTTTGAACAGCCTCTGCTACTTTCTTTCTGGCCTTTGGGGCTTTTCCTTCTCCACCTTCATTTCCTGCCTGCTTTTCTGATTTTCGTTCAGTTAATCCTTCAGCTATTGCATTGGTCACCTGTGTCATGATCACCTCAATGGATTTAGAGGCATCATCGTTAGATGGTATAATAAAATCAATAGGTCGGGGATCCGAATTGGTATCTACCATCGCAAAGATGGGGATATTCAATTTTTGGGCTTCTTTTACAGCGATGTGCTCCCGCATCGTATCAACAATAAACAGGGCACCTGGTAGTCTTGTCATTTCTGAAATAGAACCAAGGTTCTTTTCCAACTTTGCTCTTAAACGGTCTACCTGTAAACGTTCTTTCTTGGATAGCGTATTGAATGTTCCATCTTTTTTCATACGATCTATAGAGGCCATTTTCTTAACGGCTTTCCGGATCGTTACAAAGTTGGTCAACATGCCACCTGGCCATCTTTCAGTGATGTATGGCATATTTACATTCGCTACCTTTTCCGCAACGATGTCTTTTGCTTGTTTCTTGGTAGCTACGAAGAGTACCTTTCTGCCAGAAGAAGCAATTTTCTTAAGGGCTTCAGAGGCTTCCTCAAGTTTTGCAACAGTTTTATAAAGGTTGATAACGTGGATCCCGTTCCGCTCCATATAAATATAAGGGGCCATATTTGGGTTCCATTTTCTTGTTAGGTGACCGAAGTGTACACCTGCTTCTAAAAGATCTTTTACTTCTACTTTTTTTGCCATTTTAATTAGTTTACGTTCTTATGAATTAGCAATGAACAAGTGGTATTCTATAATAGAACGCCTTGGACATTTAGATGCTAAACTAAATTTTACTGCATTCTGCATGAGCTGATGAGCGTCTTGTACAGAATTTCAGAATTTTAATTGTCCCATGACAAGGGACTTTCAATGAACTTGGGTTACTATATATGAATGCCCTATGAGGCACTCTTTACTTATGAATCTTAACGTTTAGAGAACTGGAACTTCTTACGGGCTTTTTTCTGTCCGAATTTCTTACGTTCCACCATTCTGGGATCTCTTGTTAAAAGACCTTCTGGTTTTAAAGCCAATCTATGCTCAGCATCCACTTCACATAATGCTCTGGATATGCCTAGTCTGATGGCTTCTGCCTGACCTGTAATACCTCCACCGTAAACATTTACCTTTACATCGTAGCTATCTTCATTATTGGTCAAAGCAAAAGGTTGTTTTACTTTGTACTGAAGCGTAGCTGTGGGAAAATATTCTGTCAGATCTCTTTTGTTGATCGTGATTGCTCCTTTTCCCTTAGAAATATATACACGTGCAACGGCTGTCTTTCTTCTGCCTATTTTATGTATTACATCCATTATTTAAGGTCGTTTAGATTTATTGAAGTTGGTTTTTGAGCTTCCTGGTTGTGTTCCGCTCCTGCATATACCTTAAGATTGCGAAATAGATCCGCGCCTAATTTGTTCTTAGGCAACATTCCTTTCACCGCTTTTTCAACCACCGCGGCAGGATTCTTAGCCTTTAACTCACCGGCCGTAGTAGAACGTTGACCACCCGGATAACCGGTATGACGGATATAGGTTTTATCTGCCCATTTATTTCCAGACAAATGCACTTTTTCCGCATTGATAATAATTACATTATCCCCGCAATCTACGTGAGGTGTAAAATTTGGTTTGTTCTTACCCCTTAATAAGATGGCCACTTTAGAGGCCAATCTTCCAAGTGTTTGTCCGTCTGCATCTACCAGCAACCATTGCTTTTGAACGGTAGCCTTGTTGGCCGAAACAGTCTTGTAGCTCAATGTATCCACTACTATTTTATTTATCTATTAAACAATTCAATCCCGAATAACGGGCTGCAAATGTACAATTATAAAGTTGAATTACAAATGGTTGTTTCCTACTTTTTCATTTTTTTAAAAAGAAAATATATGTCAAATGTATGTGTGAGGAGCACAATTACTGACTTAGGAGATGAAAGAATTTCCTTTTTACCATACTTTTCGCCTTTTTAATTCGTTTTAGAGGTTACACTAAAACAAATCTGACATGCGAAATATAGTACTTATTCTTTTCTTAGGAACCTTGTTTATTAGCTCCTGTTCAACGGATAAGACGGATGATAATCCTGATAATTCAATTATTGGATCATGGGACCTTACAGCCCTTACGATAGATGAGGCAACCGCCACTGATGAAGAAGAATTTGGCCAGGACATATTAAATATGCTTTCGGCCACAGATTGTTATCTGATAACCCTTACGTTCAATGAGGATCTTACGCTGGTTACAGAGGATGCCTCCAATTATCTTGAGATAGGCGTTAACCTCGGAGGTACTGGTTTAGATGTGCCTTGCCCTTCACAACGCAATATGGAAACCACCACCTATGTTTATGCGGATGGCGTATTGACCTTTATTGATGATACCCAGGAGACCGTTTCTGTGAACCTTTCAATATCAGGAAGGACCATGACCATAGCTGCACAGGAGTTGGATGTTCAGAATTTCAATGGGGGAGGGGAACTGATATTTACTAAGAGATAATAAATAGGTATTGCCTACCATAAGCCCTTCGATCTTTCGAAGGGTTTTTTTATGAGTTCCACTGAAAATGACAGTTAGTGAGCTTCAAGCCAGTTGTCGCCCTGTCCCAATTCAACAACCAGAGGTACTTTTAATGAGTAGGCAGATTCCATGGACATCTTTATCATCTTTTTTATTTGCTCCAGTTCCGGTTTATACACATCAAACACCAATTCATCATGTACCTGCAATAGCATCTTGGTCTTAAAATCACCTTCTTCCAATTTGCGGTGGATATCTATCATAGCTATTTTGATGATGTCTGCTGCACTCCCCTGTATGGGTGCGTTGATGGCGTTTCGTTCAGCCGCCCCTCTTACGATAGCGTTGCTCCCGTTGATATCTTTCAAGTAGCGTCGTCTGCCCAGTACAGTTTGCACATACCCATGATCTCTGGCAAAGTCTACCTGGTCTGCCATGTATTTACGCAACTTGGGATAGGTTTTGTAATATGTCTCAATAAGTTCTTTTGCTTCTTTGCGGGAAAGATCTGTCTGATTACTGAGACCAAAGGCCGAAACACCGTAGATGATTCCAAAATTAACTGTTTTAGCGTTGCCTCTTTGTTCTCTGGTCACCTCTTTTAACGGTACGTTGAACACTTTGGATGCTGTGGAAGCATGGATATCCTCCCCATTTTTAAAAGCCTCTATCATTGTGTCCTCATCACTCAGAGCGGCAATGATCCGTAATTCTATTTGCGAATAATCTGCCGCCAGCAAGATATAATCTTTGTTCCTGGGGATAAAAGCTTTACGAACTTGCCTACCTCTCTCGGTGCGAATTGGAATGTTTTGCAAATTAGGGTTGTTGCTGCTTAAACGTCCGGTGGCTGCAACAGTCTGCATATAATCTGTGTGGACCCTTCCCGTACTAGTTTCTACCTGGGCAGGAAGTGCATCCACGTAGGTGCTTTTTAATTTGGCAAGTCCTCTATAATCTAAAACGTCCCGGATGATCTGATGGTCCTTTGCCAAAGACGATAAAACATCTTCTGCGGTAGAGTACTGCCCTGTCTTGGTCTTTTTAGGCTTGTCTACCAGTTTTAATTTGTCGAAAAGTATTTCACCTAACTGTTTGGGAGAGGCAATATTAAAGGATTCCCCGGCTTCATCATAGATCTTTTCTTCGAGCTCTTTAATATCGGAATCGAGTGCTCCAGATAGGTTATTTAAGAATTCTTTATCGAGATTGATCCCTTCCAATTCCATATCTGCCAGGACCCTTAGCAAAGGAATCTCAATATCCCTGAACAATTCCATGGTATGGGCATCTGCCAATTCTTTTTCAAAATGGCGGGCCAATTGTAAGGTTATGTCAGCATCCTCCACCGCATATTCCGTTTGCGCCTCTAAGGGTACATCGCGCATGCTCAATTGATTCTTACCTTTTTTACCTATCAGTTCTGTAATTGAGACCGGGGTATAATTAAGGTATGTTTCAGAGAGTACATCCATATTATGGCGCATGTCCGGATTAATGAGATAGTGTGCCAACATCGTATCGAACAGGGCCCCTTTAACATCAATTCCATATTTCTGAAGCACCTTAATATCATACTTAAGATTCTGCCCTATCTTTTGTATAGATGCAGAAGAAAAGAAAGGCCGTAATTTTTGGAGCAGATCATGAGTTTCCTGCTGGTCTTCTGGAAAAGGGACATAAAACCCTTTGCCTGGTTCCCATGAAAACGCGATCCCCACTAATTCGGCCTCAAGGGGATTCAAGGAAGTAGTTTCTGTATCAAAACAAACAGAGGTTTGTTTCATTAAATTTTTTAGAAAAAGTTCCAGTGCCAATCCCGCTTGTATACTCTGGTAAACATGCGGGACCTCTTTAATGGTCTTCCTGCCGCTATGCACATTGAGGGTAGCAGGAGTAGATCCGTCTTGCCCAAACAGGGAAAATTGGCCACTGCCAGCTGTCTGTACCTCTTTCTTTGCAGTTTCGGTATCAGATACCATAGTAGGAGTTCCTTCAGTTTCATCAGAAAAAAGTTTAAGGAATTGTTCTCTGAGCCGCCTAAATTCTAGCTCTTCAAAGAGATCCTGCACCTTTTCATTATCTGGCGCTGAAAGCTCGTAATCCTTTGCGTCGAATGTGACGTCACAGGTAATGCAAATGGTTGCTAATTGTTTCGAGATTCTTCCCAACTCGGCATTGTCTTCCACCTTTTCCTTCATTTTGCCTTTGAGCTTATCCGTATTTTCTAACAAGGCTTCTAAAGAGCCGAATTCCTGAAGGAATTTCTTGGCTGTTTTTTCACCTACTCCAGGAAAACCAGGAATATTATCACTAGCGTCCCCCATCATTCCCAGATAATCTATGACCTGTTCCGGCCTTTCAACACCAAATCGCTTTTGAATTTCAGGGATACCCCAAATTTCAATGCCATTACCCATACGAGAGGGGCGGTACATAAAGATATTCTCCGATACTAGTTGTCCAAAATCCTTGTCCGGAGTTACCATAAAGACTTTATAGTCTTCCTTTTCAGCTTGTTTTGCCAGCGTACCTATTATATCATCGGCCTCCAGTCCGGAAACTTCCACAACCGGAATATGCATGGCTTTGAGGATCTTTTGAATGTAGGGAACAGCTATGCGAATGGCATCTGGAGTTTCGTCCCTGTTGGCCTTGTAATCGGGGTATAATTCGGTTCTTTCAGTACTTCCATCCTTATCAAAACAAACGGCCAGATGGTCTGGCTTCTCCCTTCGAATAACATCGAATAGCGAATTCATAAATCCCATTATGGCTGAGGTATCCATTCCCTTGGAATTGATCCTTGGATTCTTGATAAGGGCGTAATACCCTCGGAAGATAAGGGCATAGGCGTCTAGTAAAAAAAGTCGTTTTTGATCGGACATATAAATGAATAATGAAGAGTTTCAAAACTACAAAGATTCTTGACCAATCTAAAGGATCAGGCACCTATAAAACTCTTTGCGGGTGTATTCACATGACCTTCACCTGAATACTGCCTGTAAGAGAATCCGGGATGTATACAATAACCGCCGGTTTCCCCGGCCTTATTGATGGCGATAAAACCTATTTGAATATCCTGATAGTTTTTCTTTTTAGCAATGATTCGCCGCACCCCTTCTTCACAGGCCTCTTGTGGTGATTTCCCCTGTCTCATCAATTCCACAATTAAAAAACTTCCGACGGTACGCACTACTTCTTCACCCATTCCTGTAGCGGTTGCCCCTCCCACTTCGTTGTCAACAAATAATCCGGCGCCAATAATTGGGGAATCGCCAACGCGCCCGGCCATTTTATAGGCCATACCGCTGGTAGTGCATGCGCCTGCAATATCTCCATTGGCGTCAATGGCAAGCATGCCAATGGTATCGTGATTTTCAATATTGATTACAGGTTGGTATTCAGAGGTTTTTTTCCATTCGAACCATTCTTCTCTCGACTTTTCTGTCAGTAAGTCTTCTTCAGGGAAACCCATTTCCTGGGCAAACTGCAGGGCACCTGCCCCAGCCAACATAACATGGGGCGTTTCTTCCATGACCTTTCTGGCCACAGAAACGGCGTGTACAACATTTTGAAGATATACCACAGAACCACATCTGCTGTCTTTATCCATGATACAGGCGTCCAGGGTTACATTTCCATCCCTATCCGGTCTTCCGCCTTTGCCTACAGATTGGTTGTTAACATCAGCTTCTTCTATCATAACACCTTGCTCTACGGCATCTAATGCAGAGCCATTAGCATCTAATACCTCGAAGGCTTTTGCTGTTGCATTTGGAACATTCCAGGTGGCAATCACGATTGGTCCTTTGTTATTTTTAGTGGGTAAGACCTCTTCCTCTTTTTTTTGTTCCTTGCAGGCACCCAACAAGGTACCTCCTAAGATGGCAGCTCCACCCAAACCGGAGTTTTTTAAAAACTTTCTTCTTTCCATACCCATGGGATGTTTACATTTATAGCTTTAAAGATAGCAATTATGATAGTAGAAGTTTGTTCAAATTCTATGGAATCTGCCTTATATGCACAAGGTGCAGGTGCCCACAGGATTGAACTTTGTTCGGAACTTACTATAGGAGGTATCACTCCTTCATATGGGCTTATAAAGAAAGTGATGGAGATGCTGAGTATCCCCGTGCATGTGCTGATCAGACCTCGGAGTGGGGATTTCTTCTATTCTGATCATGAATTTCAGATCATGTTGGAAGATATAGCAATTTGTAGTTCTCTGGGGGTTAACGGAATCGTCTCCGGAGTATTAAAGCCTGATCTCCAGGTAGATTGGGATCGTACTTCTGCTTTAATAGAGGCTTCAGGTTCCTGCTCTTTTACTTTTCACAGGGCTTTTGACCTTATTAACGACCCGGAAGAGACATTTATTGAATTACAGAAAATGGGGGTAGATTCCTTGCTTACCTCTGGTCAGGCTTCATCTGCTATGGAAGGGATTTCCTTGCTGAAACAGCTGCATAAAAAATCGAATACATGTACCATTATGCCGGGTGCAGGAATTCGGGATCACAATGCTGTATACTTTAAACAGGCAGGGTTTAAAGCCATTCATTTATCGGCTACCAAAAGAATTTTGAACACCGCCATATTGCCTAAAATATCCATGAATTCAGCCAGGGGAATTGCCGAGAATGAAGTACTTGTGAGCGATCCGGACATTTTGAAAAAAGTAATT
This sequence comes from Eudoraea sp., assembly GCA_024639765.1. Lineage (GTDB taxonomy): Bacteria > Bacteroidota > Bacteroidia > Flavobacteriales > Flavobacteriaceae > Muriicola. The sequence goes on along the minus strand of JAHEHU010000021.1, from coordinate 16,059 downwards.
GAAAGCGTTAATTAACTCTAAAAACCTGGGCAGAGGGTAGGTTAAAGAAATATATTTGTAAAAAACAGTTATGTTACTGCTACGTTGGTTGGTTTTTATTGCAATTTATTTTATACTGGGATATTATTCCCTGCAGGCAATTAAGACAGCTTCACGCTTTCCTTATGTCTATTACATATTTATGGCACTTGCCCTGCTGGTTCTTGGCAATTTCATATATCAATTTACCGTTGGAGAAAATGACGGCACTGTTCTTAACCGGCCCAGGAGTTATGCTTTTGGTTTTTTGATCGCCATACTCACTTTTGAGATCATTACCATTGTCTTTTTATTCTCCGAGGATATTTTCAGAGTGATGGCCGCTACGATACAAAGAGTTTTTGGTTCTTCAGGAGAATTTAGCTTGCCTGCTAGAAGGCGCTTTTTAAGCATGATAGCCATGGGCATAGCAGCTGTCCCGTTTAGTGCCTTGTTATATGGGATGTACAGAGGAAAGTACGATTTCAGGGTTTTAAAATACGAACTGGAATTCGATGATCTACCCAAAGCTTTTCACGGCTATCAGATCACGCAGATCTCAGATATTCACAGTGGTAGTTTTGACAATCGGAAAAAAATAGAATACGCGGTTAACCTTATAAATGAACAACAAAGTGATGCCATTTTATTTACCGGTGATTTGGTAAATAATATGGCCCGGGAGATGGAACCCTGGAAAGAATTGTTCGCAACCCTAGAAGCAAAAGATGGAAAATTCTCCATCCTTGGGAATCATGATTATGGGGACTACAAAACAGACTGGGAAACTCCGGAACATAAAATACAAAATTTTGAGGACCTCATAACGATACAACGAGAAATAGGTTTTGACCTTTTGTTGAATGAAAGCCGCTACCTACAAAAAGGGGATGACAAAATAGCATTGATTGGAGTTGAGAATTGGGGTAGAGGAGGTTTTAAAAAAGCCGGGGATCTTAAAAAAGCGGCCAAAGACATCCACAAAGATGATTTTAAAATATTATTGAGCCACGACCCATCTCATTGGGAAGATGTGGTGATCCATGATGACTATCATTATCATTTAACGCTTAGTGGGCATACCCATGGGATGCAGTTTGGGATAGAGATCCCCGGATGGGTAAAATGGAGTCCGGTGAAATGGCGATACAAATATTGGGCAGGCATTTATGAGGAAATGGGAAAAATGATCAATGTAAACAGGGGATTTGGATTTCTAGGTTATCCCGGGAGAGTGGGGATCTGGCCAGAAATTACCGTTATTACCCTTAAAAAGAAAGTAACTGTATAAGATTTATGTTAAAGGATTCTTACAAAAATGACGCTTTCATTATAATTTTAACATTTTTTCTTACATTTGATTTGTAACCCAATGTGATACCTATGTCTAAATTCGGTGAACTAATAGATCTCAATGTACCAGTGTTACTTGATTTCTATGCTGAATGGAATGAACAATCTACTGCCATGCACCCTGTTCTTCGCGATGTGGCTGCGGCCCTCGGCGATAAGGGGAAGGTCATTAAGATTGATGTAGATAAGAACAAAGAGCTCTCACAAGCATTGAGAGTAAAGGGATTGCCCACACTTATGATCTACAAAAAGGGTGAGATGGTTTGGAGGCAAAGTGGTGAGCAAGACGCCAATACCCTTATCGGTATCCTTAACGAATACATTTAAGGTATTCCCTTTCTGACCGAAAATACATCCTAACTATTCTAAACGTATCTTACTCTACCGGTGTTGTATCTGGTACAACCGAGTCTGAAACAGATAATGTGTCAGGAACTTCCTGTTCGTAGATGTCCTCAACCGGAGCGTCTTCCAATAGTTCATCCTGATAGAAATGGCTGAACTGATCTATGTGTTCATTGAATACTGTTGTCTCTTTTTCCGCCATTTCCCGATCGTTATTTTCGATAAGTATGTCTATGATCCTGCGATAGCCTTCCATATCTCCAATAATATCTTCCAGGTTCTGATACTGCTCATCGAGAGGTGTTCCCTGATAGTAGTTTAATCGATCTTGGTAGACCTGCTTTAGTTCTTCAAAGAGAGCTCTTGCTTTTTGAGTTTCTCCTACTTTGTAATACCCATCCACAAAGGGTTCCACAAACGTATAGAAGCCGTATTTGGCTACCGGCAGATTTTCAATGGTGAGATCTATAATTTCTTTGGCCTTGTCTATTTTATTTTCGTTTATTAAAGCTTCTACCAAACGGGCCAGATTACTTCTAAAAGAAAGTCCCTGGGTTCTTGTTTGTGGATCATGATAAATGTCCGGGCTTCCTGAGTTACCCCAATCCCATCCTTTTACGATCCTGTACATTTCGTCTGTGTCTATACGTCCCATTTCGTATGAACTTGGGTTCTTTGTCTTGATAGGTACTAATTTATAGGCGAGGCCCTCTAATTGAAGGTAGTCCTTCATCCATATATACTCGGCCTTGTCAAAACTACCACCTGAAAAATAGATAGGCCGCTTCCAATCATTATTAGCAATGATATCGAGCATCATAATCCGGTTTTTTGGAAGTGCCTGGGGCAGGTCTACGTCAATATAATCAACGATAAGTGCTGAATCTTTTTCTTTTACCAAGCCCGATTCCAGGACATTCTTTTTATTTACCGGTATCCGTATTTTATTTGTGGGATAGTACACCAGGTCTAATGTGCTTTCAGAATAACCACTTAAGTCAGCCCCTTGTTTTTCCAACAAGGAACCAAGCTTTGTTTGTGGATTATTGCTTTCTATCCAATTCATAAAGTCTTTAATATCCCATCGCTTGTCGGTTATGCCTTGATAGTAGATGACATCTCTATTTCCATACCGATACAGATCATGGCTGAGTTGCGAAGGAATAGGTTCGCTCCGGTAAGCCTTGCGTTTCATTTGATCTACATACCAGTCCGTCGCAAAAAGGCTTGTACATATCACCCGCACATCGTTCCTATAGCCTTCAACCTCTTGTACATACCACAATGGAAATGTATCATTGTCTCCAATAGTAAATAGCATGGCCCCGGCTTCCTCCTGACAGGAGTCTAAATAGGCCATGGCAGCCGAACGGGCAGTGTATCTTCCGGAACGATCATGATCATCCCAATTCTGGTAGGCCATTACGCCGGGTACTGCCAGAAGACAAACCAGACTAATGACCGGCGCCCATATTTTTGGGGTAACAAATTTGCTGAATTCTTCATACAGGCCATAGACCCCCAGCCCAATCCAAAGGGCAAAAATATAGAACGAGCCTACCAGAGAATAATCTCTTTCACGGGGTTGAAAGATGTATGGGTTTGTATAGAATTGAATGGCGATTCCGGTAAAAATAAAAAATACGAAAAGCACCCAAAATTGTTTGGGATCTTTTGATATCTGAAACACCAACCCAATGATCCCCAAAATTAATGGAAGGAAGAAATAGGTATTTCGCCCTTTGTTTGCCAGCACATCTCCGGGAAGATTATCCTGGCTTCCCAGCCGAATACTGTCAATAAAACCAATACCGCTCAACCATTCTCCATTACCATTGTAACGGCCCTGCAGATCATCTTGTTTTCCAACAAAATTCCACATAAAATATCGACCATACATGTATCCAAATTGGAATTGTATCATGTATTTGATGTTTTGCCAAAGAGACGGTGGTTGCACCTCCAGGTATTCACCAAATTGGCGTAGAAAACTAATATATTGTTCCGCATCGATCTCCCCATTGGCATAACCCGTTTTTATTTGGGTCACAGCTTTTTGTAATTCTTCATTACTGGTGGTCATCCGAAATTCGAGCGGACCAAAGAATTTCATGTAATTTTCTGCGTGTTGATCGCTCCACATTCTTGGAAGAAGTCCCTGATGCTCGGGATTAGGACCCTGAATGGCATCCTTGTATTTATTTACAATGATATATTTTCCTAGAGCCTCGTCTTTTTCATATTTAGGTTTATCATCTCTGTCCTCACCGGGAGAAGCAAAGGTGTCCGAATAATAGGTGCCGTAAATGGGACTATCTACTCCGGGATATTGCTCCCTGTTATAATAGGCCAATAATGAACGTGCATCAGACGGATTATTCTCGTTAATTACCACATTGGCATTGGCACGTATAGGTAACATGAGCCAGGAAGAAAAGCCTAGTAATAAGAACATAAGACATAAAACAAAGGTATTTGCTCTGCGGTAATTGTTGTTTCTGGTATATCTCAGGGCATATATGAACACTCCTGTGAAGAGGAGACCCATGATGATAGTTCCCGAATTAAATGGCAGTCCAATACTGTTGATAAAGAAAACTTCACTCCATCCAAAGAGTTTCAGTACATAGGTGAGAGAGAATTTATAGACAAGCATCAGAATGGCCACCACAATTATATTGGCCAACAAGAAATTCTTGATAGTGGTCTCCTTATACGTTTTAAAATAATACAACAGACCTATGGATGGGATCGCTAAGAACCCCATAAACTGGATTCCAAAGGTGAGACCTACCACAAATGAGATCAGGATCAAATACTTATTGCCCCTGGGATGATCCAGATTATCTATCCATTTAAGACCAAGCCATAACAAAAGGGCCATAATAAAACTGGCCATGGCGTATACCTCTGTCTCCACTGCATTGAACCAAAAACTATCCGAAAAAGTGAAGGCCAGGGAGCCAACTATACCGCTACCAAAAACAGCTATAGCTTTGGAATTGTTCAACTCACCTGCCCCGGCTATAAGCTTCCGTGTAAGATTGGTAATGGTCCAGAACATAAAAAGGATGGTAAAAGCACTAGAAACCCCAGACATATAATTGACCATTCTCGCAACCTGGTCTGCCTCAAAAGCAAACATGGCAAAAAATGCGCCTAACATTTGCAATAATGGCGCTCCAGGTGGATGCGCTACCTGTAATTTTGCGGAGGTAGTAATGTATTCACCCGCGTCCCACCAACTTCCTGTTGGCTCCACGGTTAATCCATAAACTATAAGGGCTATAAAAAAGACTCCCCAGCCAAGGATAGAGTCCCATTTTTCAAAGTTTTTCGCAAACATTCGGTCTTTCTTTTACCAATAGTGGCGAAATTACTAATTTAAATAAATATTAAGATCAATATTTCTTAAACCTTTAACAGCAAAAGTTGCTGAATATAAAGAGGATTGTAATTAAAAATATTTGTGCAAATGAAACTTTGTCTTAAATTTGCACGCTCTTTCACACCATTGGCCTATGGTGTAATTGGCAACACAGCTGGTTTTGGTCCAGTCGTTCTAGGTTCGAGTCCTAGTAGGCCAACATAAAAGAGATAAGCCCATTACTTTGGTAATGGGTTTTTTTATGCGGGTGGTTCGTCTTTGTCAAGAGTGTCTTTTGAAGGAACCAAGGATGGGGCTTCTTCTCCTTCTTCCAGAGTTACATCCTCTTTTTCCATAGCTAGTATTTCCTTGTCTGCCATATCAATCAAGGAATTCATCTTCCTTTTATCTTTGATCATGGCCCATGTCATGACCAAACTGCTGCCAATAATTACAAACAATAAGATTCCGGGTTCAAAAGAGGTTACCTGTGCTTCTGCCGGAATAGCATAGAATAAAAGCACGGTAATAAGGCCACGCGGTGCAATAAAGAGTTGTGGCAGTATGTCCTTTCCATAAAAAACACGTAATACAATGAAGCGAACTACATAAATAGAAACAATCATCAGAAGGCTTATCATTGCTACGCTAAAGCTGAGTAGCGATGAAACTACTATGGTGAGGCCAAAAATGACAAAAAAGAAAGTGCGCACCACAAAAGCAGTCTCAAGGGTTACTATATGTAGTTCATGATAAATACGGTGCGCCTTTTCATGATCAAGGAAAACGGCAAATTTACCTTTAAAGAACAACTTCATATTGGCGATCACCAACCCGAAAATGAGGATGATCAGAAGGGAAGACAAATGAAATTGTTTTCCAATGGCGTAAAGGAGTAGGAGCACCGCAATTAGCAGGAATAGTTTAGCCTGACTTTTTATTTCCTGAAAAACAAGGATGATAGCATAACTGGCGATGATCGAAATAACGATGGTTAAAACAATATTGAGTGCAAAACCCCCAACACCGCCATCGGAGGCCGGGTTTAAGCCGCCAACTAAGAAATAGAACATCATGATCCCCATAATATCGGAAAACGTACTTTCGTAGATATGGAATTCCTTCTTTTGATCAGATAATCCGCTAACACTAGGAATGATAATTGCACTCGAGAGAATAGAAAGAGGGGTTGCGTAAAGCCAGGCAGATTGCATGCTCATATCTGGAATGAACTGATGTAAGATCAACGCCGCAAGATACGCAGACCCTATTAGGCCAATTAGGGCCACCGCCATTGACTTCAATATCGGCATTAGCTTTTCCCTTTTAAGTTCCAATTCCAGAGCGGCCTCCAGGACGATCATGATCAATCCAATAATACCTAAAACCTCTAGAGCAGGAAAGAAGTCTACAGTATCTGAGGAAAAATAAGAAAGGACAAATTGAAGAATAACCCCCAGAAGAATAAGAAGTAAGACAGAAGGGATATTGGTTTTTTTGGAAATACCATTGAAGATAAAGGACAGGATCAGAATAACCGATGCCTCAATGATTATGTTGTAACTGGAGAAAACATCCATATAGTTTGCTGTTTTGAATACATTAGATTCTTAAATAAATGTACATTAATTTGTTGAATGCAGTGGATTATAACCACCCCTATTCAGGAAAATATCTCTTAGAGAGTTATTCTTCATGATAAGAAAAATTGTTTATATTTGCACCACTGAAAGGATAGTTAAGTATTCATGAGGGGACAATTTAGTCCCCTCTTTTATTACTTAGAAGTATGTGGAAGGACCAGGTTAAGGCACTTTTAGATGAGGTTTTGGAAGAAAATCCGGATCTTTTTTTGATCGACATGTCAATCAGCGCCAGTAATAGTATAAAGGTAGTGATTGATGGTGATAAAGGTGTGACCCTGGATGATTGTATGAAGGTTAGTAGGGGCATAGAGCATAATCTGGACAGAGAAGAAACAGATTTTTCACTTGAGGTGACTTCTTCGGGAGCTACAGAACCGCTGATAATGCCGAGACAGTATACCAAGAATATTGGACGAAAGATGGAGGTGAAAACTTCCGAATCAACATATAAAGGGACCTTGCAATCTGCTCAGGCAGATAATATAACATTAGAATGGAAAGCAAGAGAGCCTAAACCTATCGGAAAGGGAAAAGTAACAGTGATAAAGAATAAGACCATCCCCTTCTCAGAGATTATAAAAGCGAACGTAGTACTTAAATTTTAATTGTAGATCAGAATGGAAAATATAGCATTGATCGAATCGTTCTCGGAATTCAAAGATGACAAGTTCATTGACCGGGTAACCCTTATGGCAATTTTAGAAGATGTTTTTAGAAATGCCCTTAAAAAGAAATTTGGATCAGATGATAATTTTGACATTATTATAAATCCTGATAAGGGCGATTTAGAGATATGGAGAAACCGTATTGTAGTAGAAGATGGAGAAGTAGAAGAGCCCAATGAGGAGATCTCCCTTTCTGAAGCACGCAAAATTGAACCCGACTTTGAAGTAGGCGAAGACGTATCTGAAGAGGTTAAACTGATAGATCTTGGAAGGCGCGCTATTCTGGCCCTGCGTCAGAATCTGATCTCAAAAATACACGAACACGATAATACCACGATTTACAAGCAGTTCAAAGATCTTGAAGGCGAGATCTATACCGCTGAGGTACACCATATACGGCACAAGGCCATTATTTTGCTCGATGATGAAGGAAACGAGATCATCTTGCCAAAGGACAAGCAGATCCCTGCTGATTTCTTTAGGAAAGGAGATAACGTACGAGGTATCATTGAAAGTGTTGAATTAAAAGGAAACAAACCAATGATCATCATGTCCAGAACCTCTCCTATCTTCCTGGAACAATTATTCTTTCAGGAGATCCCTGAGGTATTCGACGGACTTATCACTATAAAGAAGGCAGTTCGCATCCCTGGTGAGAAGGCAAAGGTTGCTGTTGATTCTTATGATGACCGTATAGACCCTGTAGGGGCGTGTGTTGGTATGAAAGGGTCCAGGATCCACGGCATCGTAAGAGAACTCGGGAACGAGAATATAGATGTGATCAACTGGACAAATAACCCTCAGCTCATGGTAACCAGGGCGTTGAGTCCGGCACGGGTATCTACAGTGAAGTTGAATGATGAGAACATGACAGCCCAGGTATATTTAAAACCCGAAGAAGTATCTAAAGCTATTGGCCGGGGAGGGCACAATATTAGACTGGCTGGTCAGCTTACGGGATATGAGATTGATGTTTTCAGAGAAGGTGTTGAAGAAGATGTGGAATTAACGGAATTCTCTGACGAAATTGAAGCATGGATCATTGAAGAGCTAAAGAAGATAGGTCTTGATACAGCAAGAAGTGTGCTGGAGCAAGACATAGATGATCTTATAAAAAGAACCGATCTGGAGGAAGAGACCATACGTGAGGTGGTTCGGATCCTGAAAGAGGAATTTGAAGATTAAGCTATATATTAGCGAAATAAATTAAGAGAGCAAATAGTATTTATGGCAGATAATGCAAAAATAAGACTTAATAAAGTTCTACGAGAACTGAATATCTCCCTAGATAGGGCGGTCGATTTTCTTGCCTCCAAAGGGCATACTATAGACGCGCGCCCTACCACTAAAATATCAGAGGAGGTACACCAGGTTCTATTGGACGAATTCCAAACCGATATGAGCAAGAAAGTTGCTTCCATAGAAGTAGGTGAGGAAAAGCGCAAGGAAAAAGAAGCCATAAGACTGCAATTAGAGCAGGAACAGGAAGAAAGACGCCTGGCCAGGGAAAAACGTGCTGCTGCCAGTGAAGTAGTAAAGGCCAAGGCAGAACTAGCCGGTCCAAAAACGGTAGGGAAGATAGATCTGGATAGCAAAAAGAAACCGAAACCTAAAAAGGAGGAGGCCCCAGCGCCGGTTGTAGAGGAAACGGAGGCCAAAAGCGAGTCGCCTGTTGTTGAAAAACCTGCCAAGAAGGAAGAAAAGAAAGCAGCGAAAGTTGCTAAAGAAAAGAAAGTTGAAAAACCCGTAGAGGAAGAAGCGCCAGAAGCTATAGAGACCAAATATCAAAAACTTTCCGGGCCAAAAATAATGGGAGATAAAATAGATCTCACCAAATTTGAAAAACCAAAAAAGAAAAAAGAACAAGCTGCAAAAGCAGATCCAAGCGACCGTAAGAAACGCAGAAAAAGGATCATTAGTGACTCGGGTCCCAGGTCAGGAGGTAGAGGAAGGTCAGGAGATAAAAGAGGTGCAAGACCAGGTGTAAGTTCAAAAGTTGAACCTACGGAGGAAGAAGTACAAAAACAGGTACGTGAAACCCTTGAAAAATTACAGGGAAAGTCCAAAAAAGGAAAAGGGGCAAAATACAGACGAGACAAAAGAGACCAGCACAGACAACAGTCTGAGAAAGATCTTGAGCAACAAGAACTGGAAAATAAGGTTCTTAAGGTGACCGAATTTGTGACGGCAGGAGAAGTGGCAACCATGATGGATGTTCCTACGACCCAGATCATTTCCGCCTGTATGTCGCTTGGTATTATGGTGACCATGAATCAGCGTTTGGACGCCGAAACCCTCTCCATTGTAGCTGAGGAATTTGGCTATGAAGTAGAGTTCGTAACGGCAGATATCGAGGAGGCCATTGAAGAAGAAGTAGATGCACCTGAAGATTTAAAATCGAGAGCCCCTATTGTTACCGTAATGGGTCATGTAGACCATGGAAAGACCTCGCTTCTGGATTATATCAGACAAGAAAATGTCATTGCAGGAGAAAGTGGCGGTATTACACAGCATATTGGAGCCTATGGAGTTCAGTTGGAAAACGGTCAAAAGATAGCATTTTTAGATACTCCTGGTCACGAAGCCTTTACCGCTATGAGGGCGAGGGGAGCACAGGTAACAGACATTGCTATTATTGTGATCGCAGCGGATGATGATATTATGCCGCAGACCAAAGAAGCAATAAGCCATGCCCAGGCGGCAGGGGTGCCAATTGTATTTGCTATAAACAAAATAGACAGGCCTAGCGCCAATCCGGACAAGATCAAAGAAGGTCTGGCTGCCATGAATTTGTTGGTAGAGGATTGGGGAGGTAAAATACAATCTCAGGATATCTCAGCCAAAACAGGAGAAGGGGTTAAGGAATTATTGGAAAAAGTATTGTTGGAGGCAGAATTGTTAGAATTAAAAGCGAATCCGGATAAACTTGCCACAGGTACGGTTGTAGAGGCCTTTTTGGATAAGGGTAGGGGATATGTTTCTACAGTTCTGGTTTTAGCAGGTACTTTGAAAATTGGAGATTATGTGCTGGCAGGAACTTGCAGTGGAAAGGTCAAGGCCATGCAGGACGAACGTGGTAATAATGTTAAGAAAGCCGGTCCTGCAACACCTATATCTATCCTTGGACTAGATGGAGCTCCGCAAGCAGGAGATAAGTTTAATGTCTTGGATGACGAAAGAGAAGCAAAACAGATCGCTGCCAAAAGAAGTCAGTTATTAAGAGAACAATCTGTACGTACTCAAAGGCATATTACCTTAGATGAGATAGGAAGACGAATTGCATTGGGCGATTTCAAAGAATTGAACATCATCCTTAAAGGGGATGTGGATGGTTCCGTTGAGGCCCTAACAGATAGTTTCCAAAAACTTTCTACCGATGAGATACAGGTTAACATAATTCATAAGGGAGTAGGAGCGATCACGGAATCGGATGTTTTACTGGCTTCCGCTTCTGATGCAATTGTAATAGGTTTTAATGTAAGGCCTATGGGCAATGCCAGGGACATTGCAGATAAGGAAGAAATAGATATCAGGATGTACTCTATTATCTACGATGCTATTAACGACCTTAAAGATGCGATGGAAGGAATGCTTTCACCCGAGATCAAAGAAGAGATCACCGGAACTGCCGAGATCAGGGAAACGTTCAAAATATCCAAAATTGGAACCATTGCAGGATGTATGGTAACAAGTGGTAAAATATTCAGAAACTCAAATATCAGACTTATTAGAGATGGTGTAGTGATCTATACAGGAGTGCTTGCCTCATTGAAACGATTTAAGGATGATGTCAAAGAAGTTTCCAAAGGGTATGACTGCGGTCTTCAGATCAAGAATTACAATGATATTAAAGAGAGTGACATTGTAGAAGCTTTCCAGGAAGTGGCCGTAAAAAAGACCCTTTAAAGAGATTATGATACATAAAAAAACCCGTCCTTGTAAAGGCGGGTTTTTTTGTACTTCTATATAATCAGATGCTTTAGTTCTGTCTGTTTTTACTTAGCGGCTTTAGAATAATAGATTCCGGATATTTCTTACGCACTTCAGTAAAGGTCCGTTCTACTTCCAATTTGTTCTTGAACCTACCTAAATGCACCCTGTATGTTGGGGAATCAAAAATGATGTTGGCACTGTATTGCGGAAAATCTATGGCTACCTCAGATTTCAAGTTGGAGGCATCCGAGTAGGAACCAAAACCGATCTGAATAGTATAGTACCCGGTGTTGGAATTCATCTTTTTATAGATATCCAGAAGTTTAGTTATATCTGGATCTTGTTCAATGGTAACCACCCCCTCCTGCCCCTGGACCGAAAGGTGTAAAAGTAGAAAAAACAGTGTGTACAAGGCAATTCTCATGGGTCAATGTAATACTTGTTTGTTATATGAAGCAAAGGTACTTTTTTAAGGTTTAAACAGTATAGAGAAATCTTATTTAGAATAAGTATAAATTATAAATTATCAATCGTTAACGATTTCCCAAATAAAGTCAATGTCGTATTTTTGCTCGCAATAAATTTGGCGGTAGTAGTTGATATTCCTTATGATATCGAAATTATCGTGCCAAGATTTCGCTAGAAACAATTTCAATATGAAAAAGGTTTTGTACCGTACTCAGATTTCTACTATTTCCGGTATTTTTTTGGTAGTTCTTCTACTCTTTTCAAATTCAATCCTCGCTCAAGATCAGGCAGTTTCTGCTGATGCTGTTGAGCAGGCTGCAACTGATGTTGCAGCGGCAGGTGGAGATGTTGAAAAAGGGAAGCAGTTATTTAACCAGAATTGTGCGGCATGTCACGCCCTTAACAGGAAAATGACAGGACCGGCCCTGGCCAATGTAGAAACCAGACTCTATGAAGAAGAGGGCTTAGATAAGGAGTGGTTGTACGCGTGGATCAAAAATAGTCAGGGCATGATCTCATCAGGAGATGCCTATGCCAATAAGATCTATGAAGAATACAATCAAGCGGCCATGACCGCTTTCCCAACCCTATCTAATGAAGATATAGACAACATTTTAGCCTACACGGCTGCTCCACCACCGGCACCGGTTCAGGCAGTTGCGGTTGCAGGAGACACTGCAGCTGGCGGTGGTTCTTCATCAGGGATCACCAATGAAGTTATCCTTGGTGCGCTGGTTCTTGTTTTTGGCCTTCTGGTGATGATGTTGATCCTTGTCAATATTACTTTAAAAAGAATTGCTGAGGCGAACGGTGTTGTGCTGGAAAAAGCAAAAGCTGAAAAAAGACTACCTATATGGAAAGCCTTTGCACAAAATCAGTTCCTGGTGCTGGTCTTCTCAATCTTTTTGCTGCTGTCAAGTGCGTATTACGCCTATGGATGGATGATGCAAATTGGCGTGGACCAGGGGTATCAGCCTATTCAACCTATACATTACTCACATAAGATTCACGCCGGAGATAATAAGATAGAATGTAAATATTGTCATTCGTCTGCCAGAGTTTCTAAACATTCCGGCATTCCATCCCTGAATGTTTGTATGAATTGTCATAAGTCTATTTATGAATACAAAGGCAATCCTGAAGGTCCTTCAGCTGAAGATCTTGCCAACGGATATACCAATGAATTCTACACCGGAGAAATAAAAAAATTGTATAAAGCGGTTGGCTGGGACGAAGAGAACCAGAGTTATACCGGCGAGTCTAAACCAGTTGAGTGGGTGCGCATCCACAATTTACCAGACTTGGCCTATTTCAATCATTCACAACACGTCTCTGTTGCTGGAATTGAATGTCAAACGTGTCATGGTCCTGTTGAGGAAATGGAGATCATGTATCAGTACGCGCCACTAACTATGGGGTGGTGTATAAATTGTCATAGGGAAACCAATGTGAATCTGGAAGACAATGACTACTATGAAAAGATACATGAGGCACTCTCAGAGAAATATGGGGTAGAGGAACTTACCGCCGCGCAACTAGGTGGTTTGGAATGTGGAAAATGTCATTATTAAAAAATAAATTACAAGTAGCAAATTACAGATAGATCGTATGGCATCAAACAAGATATATTGGAAGAACGAAGAGGAGTTAAATCCAAACGATTCCATTGTTCAGAAGCTGAGTGAAAATGAGTTTCCGGAAGAGATTCCTGTTGATGAATTTTTAGGCGACAAAGAAACCCTTTCCGATTCTAAAACGAACCGAAGGGATTTTTTGAAATATGTCGGGTTTAGCACGGCAGCAGCGTCCATTGCCGCTTGTGAAGGTCCCGTTATTAAATCGATCCCTTATGTGGTGCAACCAGAACGTATCGTTCCAGGTGTGGCAAATTACTATGCCACCACTATTGCTAATGGTTTTGATTTTGCCAGTATCTTAATTAAAACAAGAGAAGGCAGGCCAATTAAAGTAGAGAATAATAAAGAGGCAAAATCCGGTGGCAACGCCAATGCCCGTATTCAGGCTTCTGTCTTATCCTTATATGACAGTACAAGGGTGCAAGGCCCAATGACTAACGGAGAGCCAGTAGAATGGTCCATCCTCGATGCCAATGTTAAAGCAAAATTAGGATCATTGAAAGATTCTGGAAGACAGGTTGTATTGCTAACCCAGACCTACGCCAGTCCTTCTACATCAAAATTGATCACCGATTTTAGCACAGCCTATCCAAATACCAAACATGTAACATACGATGCTATTTCCCAAGATGCGGTCTTGAATGCTTTTGAAATGACCTATGGGGAAAGGGCTATGGCCGATTATAATTTTGAGAAAGCTGAACTCATTGTTTCCTTTGGGGCAGATTTTCTGGGAGATTGGCAAGGAGGAGGATACGATGCAGGATATTCCAGGGGACGTGTACCTAAAGATGGTAAAATGTCTCGCCACATACAGTTCGAGGCTAATATGTCACTTACCGGTGCCAATGCAGATAAAAGGGTCCCTTTAAAACCCTCCGAACAGAAAAAAGCGCTGGCTGCATTATACGGCAAGCTTAACAATGGCAGGGTATCTACCGATCTAAGCGAAGGAGTTTTGGCAATGGTTGATATGACAGCTGCCGAGATCAAGAAAATGGGCAGTAAAGCTGTAGTAGTGAGCGGTATAGATGATACCGACGCTCAAAGAGTAGTCCTTGCTATAAATGAAATGCTTAGCAGCGAGGCGTTCGATTCAACAGCACCCAAGTATACAAGACAAGGGAATACCAAGGATCTACAACAATTGATCTCCGATATGAAAGCAGGCACGGTTGGCATGTTGATCATGGATGGAGTGAACCCAATGTATTCCTTGCCAAATGCAAATGAGTTTGCTGAAGGACTTGAAAAGGTTGATCTATCTGTGGCATTTTCTACCAACTGGAATGAGACCACAGAAAGAACCCAATTTACCGCTGCAGCAAATCATTACCTGGAATCATGGGGAGATGCTGAGTTGAAAAAAGGGCATTTCAGCCTGATGCAACCCACCATCAAAGAACTTTTTGATACCAGACAATTTCAGCAAGCACTGCTTACCTGGATGGGCAATGATCAATCTTATTATGAGTACATAAAGACCTTTTGGACATCTTCTGTTTTAGGGGAAGCTTCCTGGAATAAGGCGTTACATGATGGTGTATTCAGCAGTAATATGTCTATAGACACGGTAGCTGCAGATATGACCAATGATTCCGAAACAGCTGATAGCATGGTATTAATGTCTGCGGTTCAACGCTTGGCCATGACCACTTCAGAAGGAATGGAACTTACCTTATATCCTAAGGTAGGAATGGGCGACGGGCAACAGGCTAATAACCCATGGTTACAGGAATTCCCAGATCCTATTACCCGCGTAACATGGGATAACTATATTACTCTTTCCAAGGCAGATGCCAATGAAATTGGGCTCATCAATGAAAATGTAGCCAATGGTGGATTAGATGGAAGCTATGCCAAGGTGACTGTAAATGGTGTTAGTTTAGATAATGTTCCCGTGGTTATACAGCCTGGGCAAGCGCAAAATACTGTCGGACTCTCTTTTGGGTATGGTAGAAAAGTAGGAATGAAAGAGGAGATGCAGACCGGTGTAAATGCCTATGCGTTGTATACTAATTTCAATACTGTACAATCAGTGTCTATCGAAAAAGCAGCTGGGATGCACGAATTTGCATGTATACAGTTGCAAAATACACTCATGGGAAGGGGTGAGATCATAAAAGAAACCACCCTTGAGAAATATACTACCGAGGATGCACACGAGTGGAACTCTGTGCCCGAAGTATCTTTGAACCATCAGGAAGTACCTGCTACCACCGTAGATCTATGGACATCTTTTGATAGGTCCATAGGGCATCATTTTAATATGTCCATAGACCTGAATGCCTGTACGGGTTGCGGAGCTTGTGTAATTGCCTGTCACGCTGAGAACAATGTTCCTGTTGTAGGAAAAAGAGAAGTGCGCAGATCCAGGGATATGCACTGGTTGCGTATAGACAGGTACTATTCATCTGAAGATACTTTTGAAGGAGATAACAGTAAGAAGGACGAATTTTCAGGAGCCTTCGAATCAAAATCGGGCTTCGAGGAAATGGAAATGGCTGCGGTAAACCCGCAGGTGGCCTTCCAGCCTGTAATGTGTCAGCATTGTAATCATGCTCCCTGTGAAACTGTATGTCCGGTTGCAGCTACTTCTCATAGCCGTCAAGGACAGAATCATATGG
>JAHEHU010000183.1 GCA_024639765.1 Eudoraea sp. | reverse complement strand
CCTGAGGAAATAAAAGGCATTGTTGCAGTGTCTGCTCCATGCGATCTGTATAGTTCGTTGCGCGCATTGATGTCCTGGAATAATATTCCCTATGCCATAAGGTTTCGCAAACATTTAGTGGCCAAACTGAAGGCAAAACAACCTATGTTTCCAGATTTGTTGCCAAATAGTGAGATCTCCAGGATCAAAACTCTCAAGGATTTTGACGATGTTTATACCAGCAGGGCTCATGGTTTTGCAGATGCCCTGGATTATTATACTCAGTGTAGTTCTCTTCAATTTTTGCCAGCAATAAAAATTCCAAGTCTTATCATTAATGCCAGGAATGATTCATTCCTGGGACCCGAATGCTATCCATACAAAGACGCTGCTGCCAATGAAAATCTGTTTCTGGAAGTACCCAGTTACGGTGGTCATGTAGGGTTTTATGATGCACAGAACATTG
The DNA here is from genome assembly GCA_024639765.1 of Eudoraea sp. Taxonomy (GTDB): domain Bacteria; phylum Bacteroidota; class Bacteroidia; order Flavobacteriales; family Flavobacteriaceae; genus Muriicola. The sequence continues at coordinate 2,976 of JAHEHU010000183.1, read as the reverse complement.
CGTATACTGAAAAAAGAGCGTTAAAATTCCTAGAGGAAAAATAGCGTGGTCCTATTTTCTTATATTAGTAGCCTGAAAAACTATGATCATATGAAAAAATTATTGCTGATAGCAGCCTTAGGAATTTTTGCACTAAGCTGTGGTGAGAAAAAAGAAGATAAAAAAGAAGGTTTTGAAATGAACCGCACCAAGAAGGCAGAAACTACGGCTAACACCTCTGAAGGGGTGCCAGTGGATATGAGCAACAAAGGCGTGGGACCTATTACTTCCGTTACCTTTGATGATGAGATAAATACTGAGATGGCCGCTGCCGGAGAAGCTAAATATAGTGCTATTTGTGTAGCCTGCCATATGGCCAACCAGCGCATGATAGGACCTGCGTTGAGCGGAGTCTATGAGCGTCGAAGTCCGGAATGGGTCATGAATATGATCCTAAACCCCGATGGCATGTTACGCGAAGATCCTATTGCAAAGGCGCTATTAAAAGAATACAACAACGCTATTATGCTTAACCAAAACCTGAGTGAAGAAGAAGCCCGTGCGGTAGCAGAATATCTGCGTACTCTCTAAGAAAGATATATTTTCATTCTACCAGAAGTGCTTTTATCAGGGGGACTTTCCCTTAGATTTAAGCACTTTTAGTATCTAATACATTCCAAGAACCTCCATTAAATGACATTCGAAGACCTAAAACTGATCTCCCCCATCCTCAAAGCACTAAAAGATGTGGGCTATACCACCCCCACGGCCATACAGGCAAACGCTATCCCACTTATCCTCAATCGTGAAGATGTAATAGGAAGTGCGCAGACCGGAACCGGAAAAACAGCGGCTTTTGCGATTCCCATGTTACAACATTTGTACAATGATCAACAGAACAAAAGCGGGAAAAGAAAAGTACGGGCACTTATTGTGACGCCAACCCGGGAACTCGCCATACAGATAGGGGAAAGTTTTACAGCCTATGGTAAGTATACCAATTGTAAAAACACAGTGATTTTTGGAGGCGTTTCCCAAGGTTCTCAAACAAATGCCTTACGCGGAGGGGTCGATATTCTGGTAGCAACTCCGGGCCGTTTACTCGATTTAATGAATCAGGGATTTATCTCTTTACGAGATGTCAAATATTTTGTGTTGGATGAAGCAGACAGGATGCTGGACATGGGCTTTATTCACGATATAAAGAAGATCATTGCCAAATTGCCAACAGAAAGGCAGTCACTTTTTTTCTCGGCAACCATGCCAAAAAGTATTGTGGCCCTATCTCATCAAATTTTGAGGAATCCGAAAAAGGTGGCAGTGAGTCCGGTTTCTTCCACGGCAGAAACTATTCAGCAGTATGTATACGCTACCAATAAAACCGATAAAAACAATTTATTACTACATATTCTTGAGGATACGGACCTTGAACAGGTATTGCTTTTTTCCAGGACCAAACACGGGGCAGACAAAATTGTAAGGAACCTTCACAAGAAAAAGATAGAGGCGGCAGCCATACATGGAAACAAGTCTCAAAACCAGCGCCAAAAAGCACTCAAGGATTTTAAAGACGGAAAAAAAAGAGTGTTGGTAGCAACAGATATTGCCGCTCGTGGTATTGATATTGACCAACTCCGCTATGTGATCAATTACGATATTCCCAATGTTCCGGAAACATATGTCCACAGAATTGGTCGATGCGGACGTGCCGGAGAGGAAGGCATTTCTATCTCCATTTGTGAACCTGAAGAAAACGCATATATTGCGGATATAGAAAAACTCACCAGACAAAAAATTGACGTTGTAAGCGGACATCCATTTCCCCAAACAGACCGGCCCATGAATGCCGCCGAGAAGAAAGAAAAAGAGAAGGAGAAGCAACGAAAGAAGCAAGAATTCTTTGCAAATAGAAATAAAAAACGTGGGCAACAAAACCCCGGTTTCCGAAGGAAAAAGAGATAACTAACTTTCTGAATAAGAATAAAGTATCGAAAACTTTCAAAATGATGAATAATACAGGATTGGCTCTTGGAGGAGGTGCTGTACTCGGCGCTGCCCATATTGGCGTGTTAAAGGCCATTGAGGAAAAAGGCATCGAAATAAAATTCATTACAGGCACAAGCATAGGATCATTTGTAGCTGCTTTATATGCTTTTGGAAAGGAATGGAGTGAAATAAACGATATCACCTCAGAGTTAAACTGGATGGATATCACTAGTATCTCGCTATCGAGGTATAGCCTGCTTTCCAACGATAAATTTGGCAGCCTGCTTGTTGAACATATTGGCGATCAGAAAATAGAAGAATCCAGGATCCCGTTAGCCATCATTGCCACCGATGCTTCAACCGGAGAGAAAGTGATCCTCAAAAAAGGATCAGTAGCAAAAGCAGTGATGGCGAGTAGCTGTATCCCAGGAATATTTAAGCCCGTTGTCATAGATGATAAAATGCTCATTGATGGCGGCATAGTGGAAAATGTCCCCATAAATACTTTAAGGAAATTAGGGGCCCAATATGTTATTGGCGTAGATCTCAACGCCAGCCACAATTATCAGAAACCGGAAAACATTCTTGATGTGCTGATGAATAGTTTTCATTTTATAATGCAACAATCTGCTAAATTACAAACAGAAGATGCTGATTTCTTGATCAAACCAGATTTGTCCTCTTTTGACCGTACAGACACTACGCAGATCGGAGATCTGACCAAAAAAGGGTATGAGGACACCATTAGTGCCCTGGAGAAAATAGAACTAAATAAAACAAAGAACTGGTTTGGTGAATTATTAAAAGTCATGAAAAAAAACCTTGGAATATGAAAAAAATAATCATTTGCACTGCCGCACTGAGCTTTTTCATGCTACAAACAAATGCTCAGTCATCCATAGAATTATATACACAGAAAGTTCAATCTTTAGACAGTACCCTTTTAACTTTGTATACGGTGATTTCGGGAGAAAAAGGTGAAGAAAGAGATTGGGAACTTTTTAAGTACCT
>JAHEHU010000087.1 GCA_024639765.1 Eudoraea sp. | reverse complement strand
AAAAACAAGTGCAACTAGGCGAAGGTTTTGATTGGCTAAAAATTAAGACCCGCATGCCTCGCCGAAATTGGTTTAAATTTATATTTTTTATACTACTGGTCATTCCTTTGTTGCCTGTAATCATTATCTGGGTTTTGATTGTTCAGTATTTCTATGAACGCAAGGATGAGTATTACGTTAAAACCCGTAGCGATCTCGATAAACAAAAAATTAAGGTGCTGGAGGAATATGAGGATTTAGGGACCAAGAAAGATGTTAAAGGTCATGGGGATATAACAGATCTTCCTCCGGTATATTATCAAAATCAATTTTCACAATTGGTAGATATGAAACCGGGTAAAGTGCGTTTAATTACTTTTCAGGCCATGATGCTGCTGGCAAGAACCTTAATTTCCAGTCTTTTTGTCAGAGGAAAATTAATGGGGATTCCAACTATTCACTTTGCTCGCTGGGTGCTCTTTGACGATAATAAAAGGGTGTTGTTCTTTAGTAATTTCGACGGTAGTTGGCAACAATATTTAGGAGACTTTATCGATGAAAGCGGATGGGGTCTTACGGGTATCTTTTCTAACACCACAGTTTTTCCTAAATCTAAATTCTTAGGTTTTACAGGAGTCTTGGCAAAAAAGAAATATATTTCAACCTCGCATTTTCTGTTTCCGGGAGGTGCATACGATGAGGAACACTTTCTTGCGTGGAGCCGAGATTCAGAATTATCAACCCAAGTTTGGTACTCGGCCTATCCCGAACTATCGATAAAAAATGTAAACAACAATTCCCGCCTTCGTGTGCAGTTTTCCAAGGACTTATCAGAACGTGGGGCTAAACGATTTTTTGAACTAATTTAAGATAAGATGCATACAATAGAATTGGAAGATGTTCAGGGATACCTCATAAGAGGTTATGGTAACATGCAATTTTCCAGGTTTGTGTTGTTACAGGTAAAGGAGGCTGATTTAGCTAAAAAATGGCTCCGGTCTATTGCTGGAAAATTGACCAATGCAACCATCGTGGCTAAGGATAAACTTCCAGATACCTGTCTCAATATTGGCTTCACTGCCACAGGATTAAAGGCTCTAGGCTTGTCCCAAAAAAATATCAATACATTTTCTCCGCCCTTTAAAGAAGGTATGACCACTGAACACCGCAGCAGATTATTGGGAGATTTAGACAGTAGTGCCCCCGAGCATTGGGAATGGGGCGCCGGGAAGGACAAACATGTGCATCTTGTATTGATGGTTTTTGGCAAGGATAAAGCGACTTGTAAAAAGTATTATAAAAAACTGAAAAAGAAATACACAAAACACGGGCTGGAAAAATTTAGAAACCTGGACGGATTAACCTTAAAAGACAACAAAGAACATTTTGGATTCAGGGATGGAATAGCACAACCCATTATAAATGGAAGTGGCCGGGTAGGCCCCGAGTATAACTGTGTAAATCCTGGAGAATTTATTTTGGGATATAAAAATAATTATGAAGTATTTCCGGATTCACCAAGGATTGAAAAAGAACAGGGAGATTTAAACCTGCTTCCACCAGATCCTGCTGTTTCCGGCAAAAAGGATCTTGGGAGAAATGGCACTTATTTAATCATTCGACAAATGCAGCAGGATGTGGAGGCCTTTTGGGATTTTATGAATAAAAATACAGCGAATGAAGATAAATCTATTAATGTAGAAGCAAGTACAAAACTAGCAGCCCGTATGGTTGGCAGGTGGCCCAGTGGCGCTCCACTATCGAAATTCCCGGACAAAGACCCGGGAGGTGCAAGTGATGAAAACGATTTTTTATATGCTAAAGATGATCCAGATGGCTTAAAGTGCCCTTATGGCTCTCATCTGAGGAGAATGAACCCACGAGATAATTTTGAATCTTACAGTAAGAAGACTTCAATGGTTTTAAGCAATCGTCACCGTTTAATACGAAGAGCAAGGCTCTATGGTGATCCTATTGTGGGGTCTCCTACAAACAGAAAGCCAAAGGGTGATGTTGGTATCTATTTTACGTGTTTTAGCGCTGATATTAGCAGGCAATTTGAATTCTTACAATATACCTGGTCTAATTTCCCAAAAATCAAGCAATTGTATAGTGATCCCGATCCAATTATTGGGGTACGAGAAAATCCTGTACACGGCCAGGAACAAAATTTTACCATTCAGGCGAACCCCGTGAACCAATCAGTTAAAAATTTAAAGCGTTTTATCACCATACGTGGAGGCGCCTACTTCTTTTTCCCATCCGTAACCACTATCAGGTATCTGGCCACGCTTTAAATTAGAGTTTTCAGTCTCCATTTTCGATATATCCCTTGGCATTTTCAAGGGATTTCTTTAAAAACTTCTTATAAAGAATGGTGAGAAAAAGAGATAAGATTAGTCGTGCAAGAATATTTCTATACGAGAAGGAATATTCCCAGGTAATACGCGTTTGGTCGTTTATCCTGTCTATCCAAACTTGTCCATAGGCTTTCTTACTAAAAAATCGAAGAAAGTTACTAAATTCAGTTACGCTATAGGAATAGTTGGCATAAGGGTTAAAGGTCATCAGCTCTTCCACCACTGTATCTCCCCCATCAAAAAATACTTTTCGTCTGGCCCCTACAAAATTATAGGGCCCTTTTAATATTTCAGCATTCAGGGCTGCGGGGATAGGCCCAACTTTCTTCAACCAGTTAGGCAATTCACTATTGCTGGAAATAAAATTAAATGCAGTGCTTTTATCACTATCGACCAAAACCTGAGCAGACCGTTTTAAAATTCCTCTTTTTGGAATTGGTTCCGCAATGGTCTCCACATTTTGTTCCCGTTTTGGAGGTAAAAAATCAGGGCTGTCTTTGGGTTCAAAAACCGGAAGTCCATTCTTTTCGTGCCTGTATTTAGACATTGCTTCATAAATGCGTCTTCTTGCCCTATTAAAACTTCCTAATGGGCGATGTTCAGGAAGGGAATGCCAGGAATTAAATGACAGATTTTCACCGAAGGTCATTTGCTCGTTAGAATCAAATTCCTGCGGTACAATGGTTAAGGTAGCCATTTTAATAAATTGAGAGGTCCATTCAACAGTGGGATCTTCAATAGGCATGGTTTCAGCATCCGTTTGAAATTGAACAAAGAAATCGAATTCGGCCGAGTTGTTATACAGGGTTTGGGCCATATTGATCCGCAGATAATTCTCTTCCTTTACGTTTTCATTCAGAATAATATTATCTGGTGATGGTTTTAAGAAATACTTCACCGCTTTATCGGGAGCGCCGAACTGATAGGGTTGCGTACTCCAATATTCCATATCTAAAGGATTAGCACATTTCACTTTCGATTTACTTACATGTAGAAGAAGGCGTAAATGAGCGGGATTAAGAATATAGAGTAACATATTAATCCCATGCTTTGAAGTGGCCGCTTTTAGGGTTTTCCTGAACTCTGCAATGTTTTTTGAAAAAAAGGTTTCACTGGTCATCAACAAAAAATCCTGCGACTTCTCAGTTCTTTGATCATTGAGTATTTTATCGCCCGGCACCCCCATTAGTTTTATGGCTATGCCTCTAATGTCCTTTTTCTTATCCGGCTTTGGCTTGGTGTTTGAATTAGAAAAACGAACCCAAGCATTGTAGGTGGCGGGTTTTTTAAATACTCCAACTTTTAATTCTTCCGGTAGATTTTCTTCAACTTTAAACGTCGCTTTGACACACCCGTGCATTTTGGTGTGAATTTGACGCAGCATTTTTTTGTCCGCATACATGCGATCTACCTGGGCAATCATTTCAGACATCATTTCTTCAATGATACTATCTTCATCCTCAGTCACATATTCCCGCCCTATTTGCTTAACTACTTCTGGTTTTTTCATGGTTGGTGGTTAGTTATTTAATATTGGTTGTTGGTTTTTTAATTATTGGCATTAGCTGGGGTAGCCAATTCTCTTTACCAGATCCTTAAAGCGGGGATCATTCCTTATCGGAATAAATTCAGGTGCATATTTTAATGAAAGCATCCAAATGTCACGATATGCTATTGCCTTTTCAAGGTAGTCAAATGCCCTGTCAATTTCGCCAAGAACTATATAAATTATCGCAATGCCCAAGGGTGATATGGCCTGTGTTTCTGAAGAACTTTCTAAGGTAGAAATGATTTTTTTTGCTTCCTCATGCTTCCCATGTTGTGCCAGAACAATACTAAGTGTAATTTGACTCCAGCCAATACCGTTGGATAGTTCAACAGACTTTCGGGCTTCTGATTCTGCGCGTTCACTATCACCTTCCAAAAAGCTATTATATGCTAATAATCTATATGCTTCGGCATAATTGGGAACTGCATAAAGCATATTTTGTAGTACCTCTCGTGCTTTTTCGGGATTTCTCCCCCAGGTATAAAAGCAACTTAAGGTATATTGATTAAAAAAGGACAAAGGATCATTTTCAATAACTTTTAAAGTAATTTCCGCGGCCTTTTCAAAATTTCCAAATCCAAAAGCGTAATACCACGGATCTACTACTGTTCCTGTAAAATAAAATGGGATTGCTGCTAGATCGGCTTTTTCATATTGCTTTCGTGCCTTTTCAAAATCCCAATCCTGCCAAAAATACAATTGTCCCAAAAGGAAGTGAGCACTCCCGAGATCATCATTAATAGATAATGCCTTTTCCGCATAAAATTTTGCCTTTCGGAATCCGTCCCTGGGGGGAGACAAAAGATACATTGTAAAAAGAAAATGTAAGTTGCCCAATTCCGCATACGCCTCCGCATAATTAGGGTCTATTTCAATGGCACGTGTGAAGCACGCCAGGGCTTTGTCAAAATATGTGATGTACTTATCCACATAAAACCGACCTTTTAGAACTTGCTCATAAGCTTCCATATTAATGGGCGCCACTCTTTTTTCTACATCCGTTAAGGTTAATTTTAATTTTTTTGAAATTTTTGAAGCAATGTCATCCTGCACTTCATAAATATCATACAATTCCCTGTCATAACGTTCGGCCCAAACCTGACTGTCATCACTTACTTTTAACAACAATGCATTGATTCGAACCCTATTCGGACTTTTACGAATGCTTCCTTCTAGCAAATAATCAACCTGTAATGTTTTGCCAATTTCTTTGATGGAAAGTGTGCTGTTTTTGAATTGGAAGGACGAACTTCTCCCTACTACTCTAAGTTCTTTAATATTCGATAGGGTTATTAAAATTTCATCGGCTATCCCGTCTCCAAAATATTCTTCTTCCGGATCATTATTCAAATTCCTGAATGGCATTACTGCAATACTGTCCTTATGTTCTGGCGCCCTTTCTTCAAATGTATCATAAAAACCCCTGGGCATAATCCTTTCAAAAGCCTCGGTCACAATTACCTCATAAATTGGAACTGGTTCTTTTACATTTTTAAGATTGAAGTCACCCTTAGATTTTATTTTAATACCCTTTTTATTGGAAAGATTTCTGCGTACAGCATCAGAAATATGGGTTCCTCTTGGGGGTGCCGTAGGTTCAATTCTTGAGGCAATATTTACCCCATCGCCAAATATATCTCCATTTTCAAAAACCACTTCACTTAAATGTAAACCTATTCTAATCACAAGATTTGGATCATCAATGGTCGCAAGATGAATTTCGGTGGCAGCGCTAACTGCATCTGTAGCACTTGGAAACATGGATAGTACACCATCTCCCAAATCCTTGATCCATGTGCCACCATATTTTTCAATAATAGGCTCCTGAATTCTTCTATTTTTTCTAAGTGTTTCTAGTGCCAGATTTTCATCTTCGCCCATTAATGCAGTATAGCCCAATATATCGCTAAACATTATACAGGCAATTAACCGATTGCTGGTTCTGGTATTATTCATTTTTAAAACACTTATTCTTTAATCAATTAACAAATTATTTGATTTTCACAAATTTTTCAACCGTTTGGATATAAAATTACAACTTTATCAAAGACTGTTGTATATCATTATGACACAAACATCAATTTCTATTTATATCCGATATAATTCTACAGTTTGTACACGCAAATATAATTGGTCTGGGCTGTGATAATTGGTCATAAACCTCGTGACTTACGTATTTGTAGTTACGCGAAGAAAATGGCCCGATTTATCTAGGATAGTAATACTTTAATAAGAACCAAGAAAGAGAATTTGGACTATGTTTAAATGGGGTTTAGGAGGTTGCCAGCTGTGGTTTTGCCCCTAACATCCGAAGCATCTTAATATGATCCGCAATAGCATGACCCATGCTTTTCTTAACATGATACGGAATACCATATTCTTTGGCAGTTTCAGACACAATATTGGCCAATTCCCTATAATGGATATGACAAACATCTGGCAACACATGGTGTTCTACCTGAAAATTTAAGCCGCCAATAAGCCAAAACAGCAATTTATTCCCCGGGGCAAAATTGGTGGTGGTAACCAATTGATGCGTATACCAGTCATCTTTCATCGCCCCTTCTTCATTTGGAAGCGGAAATTCTGTGGAAGGCATGATATGCGCAATCTGAAACACCGTACTGACCAATAATCCGGTTACAAAATGCATACTTAAAAAGGCTAGCAAAACTATCCACCAGGCATGAGGTACCATAATCATAGGTAGGATCAATGCGTAGGTGTAATACAAAACTTTCCAGGCAGTCATGCTCACCAACGTTTTGGCATATTCATTCTTTTCTGAAAAGTAGCCCATGCCTTTATATCTTTTCAATCTAACATAATCCTTGGTTGTTATCCAGGAAAGTGTAGAGATCATATAAAAAAACCAGATATAAATGTGCTGAAACTGGTGTGCCCAATAGTGCTTGGCATGTGGGGAAAACCTCAGGAAAAATGGTGCATTGAGGTCATCATCGGCTGCATCTATATTTGTATAGGTGTGGTGTAACACATTGTGCTGAATCTTCCAAACCTGCGCGTTGGCACCTATCATGTTGAACGTATACCCCAGAAACCTGTTTATGGTTTTGTTCTTGGAATATGAACCATGTATGGCATCGTGCATTACCCCCATCCCTATACCAGACATCCCGAGGCCGCAAATGATATATAATGCAAACAGCATCCAGATACTTGTAATAAGTCCGCTACCCAGTAGTATGAGTGGGACAAAAAATAAGGAAAGCATAATGACGGTCTTTATGACCATCTTTCTGTTTGCATTCCTGCTTATGTTATTCGATTTAAAATAGGTATGTACCCTGTTACGCAACACTTTTGAAAAATCGTTGCCTCTGGTTCTTGAAAAAGTAGGGTTATCACTGGTACTTGCCATTCATTGAGGTGTTATTATAGCTCCGGAAATAATTACTACACACAACCCGGGAGCATCATATTAGGTTGACATAGTTACAAACTATTTAGCTTGAGGTATATGAAGATTATTTTAAAAAAAGGTAGGATGAACTGTATCCAGGGTCCTCTACTCCAACTACTACAATGCGTAATAGAACGCTATTTTAAAGTATTGAAGAGAGCTAATTCAATTAAAAAAAGAAAAAAATACAACTATCTAAAGCACTTATGGCCATAAAGGTACGTTTAAATAGGAATACTTGGACTAAGAAATTGTTAAGATGCCCTAGGCAAATCAAAAAATGGTATGAGTCTGGGCACCAGGCATAGCTAGTTTAAAATAAAGACAGGCGTTCCTATTTAGGTCCTTCTTAGATTTATACCTGATCCCTATTATTGTTTTTTTGAGCCCTATTCTATTAAGATACCCATGCCATCGTACGTCACCCTATAGATGGCATCCCCGTAATCATCTGAGATCAGCAAAGAACCATCTTCCAGGAACAACATATCCACAGGTCGGCCAAATTGCTCCTGACTTTCATTATCTAGCCAGCCCTCAATAAAGGTCTCATAGCTAACAGCCTTGTTGTCTTCCAGGGCAACCATGGAGATACGGTATCCTGATTTTTTGGAACGGTTCCAGGAGCCATGTTCCGCGATCAGGGCAACGTTATTATACGTTTCCGGGAACATTGTTCCGGTATTGAATTTAACAGCCAAAGGAGCCACGTGGGCGTCCAGGGGTTGTACCGGTGCAGTGAAATCGGAGCAGGGTCTTAAATTGCCGAATTCCGGATCTGCGATGGTTCCTCCATGGCAGAATGGGTAGCCAAAATGCTGACCTGCCTCCTCCACTCTATTCAATTCGCAAGGAGGAATATCATCCCCCATCAGGTCCCGACCATTATCGGTAAACCAAAGCTCACCCGTATCAGGATGCCAGCTAAAGCCTACCGTGTTGCGCACCCCATGGGCGTAGATCTCCCGGTTGCTTCCATCCGGATCCATGCGTGTAATGCTGGCGTAGCGTGCGTCTGCAACAGTAGAATCACAGATATTGCAGGGTGCACCCACCGGTACATAAAGTTTATCATCAGGGCCAAAGGCAATATATTTCCAGCCATGGTGGAATTCCGTCGGGTAGTCGTCATAAACCACCACAGGTTTCGGAGGGTTGCTCAACCTGGATTCAATACTGTCATAGCGTAAGAGTCGGCCTACCTCTGCCACATACAGTGAACCTTTTCTAAAAGCGATCCCGTTTGGGACTTCCAGGGTAGAATCCAGAATGGTAACATGGTCTGCCCGGTAGTCCTTATCCAGGTCCTGGATCGCATAAACCGTCTTATCATTACGTGTACCCACAAAGAGGGTTCCCTCCTCGCCCATCGCCATGGATCGTGCACCGTCAATGCTATCAGCGTAGACCTCGATCTTGAAACCCGGCGGTAATTTTAAGCGCTCCAGGGGAAGGTTACTGGGAACTTCTTCATATTGTACTAAGGGTTCCTGAGGTGTAGTGCCTGATGTATTCTCCTTACAGGAAGCCAAAAATATCAGGATAAAACTCAAAATTAAAAGTCGGGAAGAAGTCACTTGTACAGGAAATGCCATAAGGTTTTGTGTTTGATCCTCAAACATAACAAACATTCCCTAGGTAGATACAGAAGTTTTCAAAAATTTAACCCCTTGCAAGGTCGTATGCCCTTAAGATTTGCTATTACGAAATCTGTTTAGTAGGTGTAATTTTTTCCGTGAATTGATGAAAAATACTCCCGTGAGCAAAATGCAAGCGGCAATAATTGATTGAGTGGTAATAGGTTCATTGAGAAAATAAGCACCCAGTATCATAGCCACAATTGGGTTCACGTACGTATTGGTAGCTACTTTCTCTGGTGATACATGCTTCAATAAGAAATTAAAAGAAGTAAAGGCCACTATACTGCCAAAGAGAACCAATAAAACCATGGCCCAGTGGGTAATGGGTTGCCAGTCTAACGGATTACTCCAGGTTTCTCCAAAAGCCAGACTAATGATCCCTAGCATGATCCCTCCAGTGAACATTTGGTAGCCAGTATTTACGAAGTAATTGGCAGGAAAATCGGCACCTTGTACAAACAGACTCCCATAGGCCCAGGCCAGCATCGCCAGAAAGATAAGGCCTATACCAAGCCAGGCATTTTCCTGGGCAATTACAATATCCTGGTTGATAAGCAGGTAGATCCCAAAAATCCCGAGTAAAACGCCAACGAATGACATGGGCTGTATCTTCTTTCCCTGCAGTATCCACATCATCAGCAGTATTATCAAGGGTTGGGCCGAGATCTCCAAGGCCGCAAAATTACTGTCTACATATTTCAAGGCCCATACTACAACCCCATTCCCAAAGCTCAAAAACAGGAAGCCGGCTAAAATACTATTTCCCAATTGTTTTTTCGTGATCTTTAGTGACTTCCCCATAAACGCAGCCAGGAGAAAGATCAGTAGACCTGCTGTTACAAAACGGATCCCCGCCAGTAAAAAAGGGGGTAATTCGGCTACCGCAATTTTATTAAGTAGATAGGTAGAGCCCCAAATGACATAAATAGCAAAGAAGGCGGCTATAATTAGGGGTAACTGTTTTTTAGATTCCACGGCTAGTGCCATTTTAGGAATACAATAGTACTACTTTTATTTTGGCTGATATACGTAATGGTCTATGAATTATTGGGTATCCAATGGTACTATTTTCCCGGAATAACGTATAGAAAAGCGATGAGTGCTGTTCACATTGATGTCTGCTTTTAAGGATGGGAATACCATAACATTGAATTGCAAGGTTTCCGTGCCTTGCCTTGCGCGCATGGTTATCAGATACCGATCCTTAATTTCGTCCCATTGAATCTCATAACGTTGAGGCGTACCCTCATAGGAGATACCGGTATCATTATTGGCATATCCACCACCCATCTGACGCTCGCCATAATAGGGAAGGTTCACAGACACACTGTCGCCTATAACCCTGAAATGATTCGAATTCCCTATAAGGTCGATCCTGCTGGCACTACTCCCGGGCATCAATAAACCTGCATTGGCCACAGCGGTAATGCCTTGCGTCATTAAGGGAAATGCCGCATCTGACCTAATCTCAAACGCCCCTTCGGCAACCAACTGTTGCAGATAGTTAATCCTTACCGGGTCTGCTTTTGTCCTGGATGTGGATCCACATGATGCAAACCACACCATGCTACTTAAAATGATTATTCGGATTACAATTGTTTTAAACACGTTTAATATGGATGGCATTGTAACTTAATTTAAGCTTATTTAAGGGGTTTGGGGCGTTTTAAAGATACTAATATCCCTACCAAAACACCAATAGCAAAACTGCCCAGGATGACCAGGACCCTGGACATGGACATTTTCCAAAAGAGAAAGTTCACTTCGGTCACTTCTGCATTTTGCAGTGAAAAAATAACCACAAGTATCGCAAATACAATGGCAAAAATTGTTTTGAATTTCATAGAATATCCATTATAATTAGGTGCCTTACCAGGCAAACTTCCTCAGTGAAATCAGAGTCTTTTCTCTACCAATTCAAAAAAGGAATACAGCATTTTAGTGTTTTTAAAAACTATCTATTTTCAATACCGTTAAAAGAACGCGATGCACTTCTTAATCTAATTGACCATCTGCATAGGCCGTGGATTGCCATTCAGTGATCCCTTTCAGATCTTCTACCCAATTCCAGGAAGTATAC
>JAHEHU010000086.1 GCA_024639765.1 Eudoraea sp. | reverse complement strand
TCTTATCAACAACGAGCGATTTACTGAGTTGTACAACGAAATGATTGGGAAAATCTATGGGGACTCCAATATCAAAAAATATATGCGGGATGTTCTTGGTGAGTAGTCCATTAAAACCAACGTTTTTCGAAACCTAAATTTTTTGGTGTTCAATCTGATTTGGAAGTCGGAAGTTCAAAGTAAACGTTAAAAATATGTTAAAAAGTGAGTCTTGCGGTGCCCCTAAAAACCAACCCATTTGCAGGCCTTTGATACACGGCGTTTTGAAGAAAAGTTCGAGTCCCGTCCAGACCGCAGAGAAGCAGAGCCCTTCGCACGCATGTGCGGAGGGCTTTTCCGTTTGACAGCGCGAAAACTCACTTTCAAGTGCGGAGAAACGGAAAAGAACCGCTGGCTGCGAAGCAGGCAGAAGGACTCGGGCACGCTACTCTGCTTGGCCACCCCCCCCGGGCCGCTTTCGATCCATTGAAGTTTTTATTGGAATTGGAGAGAAAGTAATCCCATCCGGACTGCATTTAATAGTAAGGCTTCCGAGGGTTAACACTGTTGTAAGACTTTGTTAAGTAGCGTAGATTAAGGAAATTCTTGTTCTAACTTTATATAAGTCCGGCTGATAGAGGTGTCACTGTCATTAATAACCGTATTACCGGTAACCTTCAAGAACTCCCCTACTCTTTCTAGTGTCAAATTTACCGTTTCTCCCTGCTCTGTTATATACTGTAATACGGTTTCAAGGGATTCATCACCCTGGTTTGAGAAAGTTCTTAACGTATTCCAGGTTGCCTGATTGATACTTTGCACAACTACGCATTCCCCCATTTCGTTTAAAGCATAATCGTATAACTCCGCATTGGAGGTAGGATTGTTTTCACTAAATCTATACAATAATAAAAGACTGTTCTTTGTACAATCGCTTATTTCCATGGACTCAACACCTTCAAAATCTGAACTGGATAATCTCCATGAACCTAAGAATAAATTAGGGTCCGGGGCACTTAGATAATCATCCTGCTGACAAGACTGTATTAAAACCATACAGAGAAATAACCTTAGAATAGTATAGTTTTTCATGGCTAATTGTTTTTATCAAAAATAGGGAATTTTCCTATAAACTACCCCTTTGGGCCGATTTCCGAAAAAAGTGAGGAAATCGATCCCGTCCAGATTGAAGAGAAGCAGAGCCCCTCGCACTAGGGTGCGAGGGGCTTTTCCGTTTGGCAGCGTGGAAATTCACTTTTAAATGCGGAGTAACGGAAAATAACCGTTGGCTGCGAAGCAGGCAGAAGGGCTCGGGCAAGCTACTCTGCTGGTCCAGTATCAAAAATTCATAATTCATTGAAGTATGTTTTAGTTCGGGGCGATGTTACCCGATGTATTGTTTGAAAAAGTATTTCCTGTTTCGGTCAAGCTATTTCCTCCCTGAACAAAATCAATGCCCCATCCGCCACTATCGCTGATAGTACTATTCTCAATAGTCAGGTTGCCGCTGCAATGGATAACCAAATTACCCTGCCCGCCTGCATTATACATTTGCTTGGAACCACCACCTGAAATCTCGCAGTAGGTAAATAGGTTGGCACTGGTACTGGAATTAATGCCGATACCCAACCAAGTGCCCTGACCTTCCGTGGCTCCCCGGAAAATTATGGGTTCTTCTATTGTTCCCTGTGCATTCAAAGATCCGGTGGTAGGAATACAGTCGACCCCCGGACTGCCCAAGACCAGGCCCGCGCCGGTCTCAAATTCCAAAACGGTTCCAGCTTCGATTGTAATGGCTCTTTCCACATAGGTCTCGCGACCGGATTCTTCCGTTTCAATCCGATAGGGCACTTCCAGTTTTTTTATGGTTAGTTCGGCTTCGGTAACGGCATCCCCTTCGACTTGAATATAGGCTCTCCCATTACCTTCAGCATATGTTGTGGTAGCATCCAATTGGTCAACTTGTGGCAAGTGCATCCAAAGTGGGGCCAACTCATTGTTTACAACTGTATTTTCCTCAAAATCCTCCAATTCGGCATCCTCGTCCAGCACATAGATTCCAAATCCGCCACTATCTTCTATTGTCGAGTTTTGGATGGTAACCCTGCTATCACATTGTAATGTGATGTTCGCCGCAAATTCCGA
This sequence comes from Eudoraea sp., assembly GCA_024639765.1. Taxonomy (GTDB): domain Bacteria; phylum Bacteroidota; class Bacteroidia; order Flavobacteriales; family Flavobacteriaceae; genus Muriicola. Next base: position 9,038 of record JAHEHU010000086.1, on the reverse strand, counting down.
AGCATTGTAGATACCGGCGCTACCGCCACCTGATATATTACAATAAATCAATTTGTTGTTCGAGTTTGACGAATTGAAGCCAAGTCCCAACCAGGTTCCTTTCCCAGATGTCACGCCCTGAAACGTTATGGGACTGTCCATAGTCCCGGTAGCATTTAAAGAACCTGAGGTATCCGCACAATCAGAAGCTTGCTCTCCCAATCGAAATCCTGCCCCATTGGTAAACTTCAAGGTGTTACCGGCAGCTATGTTCAAGGCGTTCTTGATATTGTATTTTTTACTTTCCACAAATTGATAGGGAATGTTCAAAAACGGCATATTTACCATATCATCCTCAATTTCATTTTCGCGAACCTCGATATAATTTTTTCCGTTCCCTTGATAATCCGATAATGCGTCCAAAGCTCCCATCTGATTAAAATATAAAGCGACCGGAGCTTCCTCATTGTCGGAAATGGTATTCCCGGAAAATTCTTCCAAATCACTTTCATCTGTAAGGAAAAGGCCGTATCCATCGTTGTTGGTAATGGTACAATTGACGATTGCTGCCGCTGAATCTTCATCCCTTGACAACTGAACGGCACCCTTCTCACCTGATTGGCCGGAAGCTGCCCGACCGGCGTGCATCACCATTACATTTTCCAAACGGTTTTCGGGATGGGTGGAACCAAAATAAATGCCTTTCCACACTCCCTTGTTCTCCGAAGTACCCAAAAACTTTATAGGTTCGTTTTGTGTACCAATGGCTTTCAGGCCGCCGCCTTCACTGCTAAAGATGCCACTATCCTCACCTTCAAATGCAATAATTACCCCAGGTTCTATGGTCAAGAGGGCATTCCCTTTTATTAAAATGGCGCACTGCACCACATAATCAATTTCATTACCTGCTACCATATCTTCCCAAACCATATTTTCCAAGATTTCGTTCTGGTCGCACAAAATGGCATTTGCGGTGATTACTGAAAAAGATGGACCTGTGGCCGTTTTTCCATCTACAACCACGGATACTGTACCAGAAGTGGCACTTTCGGGCACATCAACTACCAACTGTGTTGTCGAGGCAGATTTAACGATAGCTGCCGTACCATTGAATTCAACCTCATTTTGGTTGCTGGTGCTACTAAAATTGGAGCCCGTTATAGTTACCTCCGTGCCAATTACCCCACTGGTAGGGGATATTCCCGTGATAGTGGGTGTCACGTTTGCCGGTTCATCGACTGTAATAGGTCCATTGTCTCCATCCTTGCTACAACTTGTTGTCATAACAGTGGCTACTGTTAAAAGCATAAGCAATTTAAACGTATACCTATGCTTTTTTAGAAATACCGTTTTCATAATCTGTGTTGTTTTAAAAGTGAAGGGGATCTTTTACTATGTACCAAAATTATGTTTTGAACCGATCAGGGGCTGACACTGCAGTACCGAAATGTGCTACAGGAGTACCAAATAATGTTCTCAATAAAAAATTTAATAGGAGGAAGGGGAAACACCATACAATGCTTTGAAGCATTTTGCAAAGTAGGAGAGGTTGTTAAAACCTACTTGATAGGCTATTTGGGTTACGGTATCGGCCTTTTGTGATAACAATTGTGCGGCCCGTTTTAATCGAAAATTACGGAGTAGTTCGCCCGGGGTTTCACTGGTAAGAGCCTTTATTTTACGGTGTAATTGCGTTTTACTCATAGCCAGTTGCCGTTGCATTTGGGGCACACCAAAATTGGCATTGGCGTGTTCTTTTTCAAAAAGGTCCAGTACTTTTTCCATAAACTTTCTATCTAACGATGTAGAGGTGATTCTTTCCGGTGCTATGGTACGCTCACTTATTAGATAATGCTCTTGCAAGCGCAGCCTTTGGTCGATGAGGTTCTTTATCCTCACTAAAAGTTCCTTGGCACTAAAGGGTTTTGTCAAATACTCATCTGCCCCGGTCTCGAGGCCCTCAATTTTATTGTCCTCACCCGCCCTGGCCGTGAGCATGATGATCGGAATATGGCTTGTTTCCAAAGAGGTCTTCAGTCTTTCACAAAGTTCCATACCGTCCATCTTGGGCATCATCAGATCAGTTACAATGAGGTCGGGTGCTTCTGAAATCGCCAATTTTAAGCCATGTTCCCCATTTTTGGCCTTAATGACTTGATATTTATTCAAAAGCTGGGCACCGATGAACTGGCGCATATCCTCATTATCTTCAACCACTAAAATTTTAGGTACTTCCCGACTGTCAGTTTCGGGAAACTTGTAAGGCTTGGGCTTGGCTACCTCTTTTTGGGTTTTTTCCTCTATCTCTTTAAGTTGCTTTTGCAGCGTCATGATTTTTTCCATGGGAATTTGAACTGTAAAATAGGTGCCTTTGCCGGCTTCACTGGATACCGTTATAGTTCCATCCATTAATTCCACCAAATCTTTTGAAAGTGACAATCCAATACCCGAACCTTCCCTATCTTTTGTAATGCTACTGTCTACTTGATAGAAGCGGTCAAAAATAAAGGGCAATTTGTCTTCCTCGATGCCCCGGCCAGAGTCGGAGACTAGAATCTTCAATTCGTCCGAGTCGTGAAATGCTTCGAAAGATACCTGCTCATTATCCTCACTAAATTTAAAGGCGTTGCTTAAGAGGTTATAAATCACTTTTTCAAGCTTATCGCGGTCAAAGGATGCCCACAAGATTTCGTTGGGGATTTTGACGCGATAGTCCATATTACGTTGTGCCGCATGGGAATTGAAAGATGCCGCTGCGGTTCTTAGGCATTTGAACACATCGCCCTCGGTTGATTTTAGCTCTAGCTTACCCTCGTCAATTCTTGAAAGGTCTAACAACTGATTGACTAAGCCCAATACTTTATTAGTATTTCGGCGAATCATTCTAATGTCATTCTTACAGAGTTTTTCTTCGGGGTTTTGCTCCAAATGTTCGATGGGTCCTTGAATCAAGGTCAATGGCGTTCTGAATTCGTGAGAAATGTTGGCGAAAAAGTTTGATTTTAACTGGTTAAGCTTCTGGAGTTCTTTGTTGGATTTTTGTTTTATGCGATACTGGTTATATAACAAGACTGCCAACAAAAGAATAAGTAAGGCAAAGACAATTATGGCGTTACGCTCGTTTTTCCTTTTACCCAATTGCAGTGCCTGTAGCTCTTTTTCTGAGGCCAGCAAAGCGATTTCTTGAGTCTTTTGTTCGTTTTGGTATTTGGCCTCGATTTCACTGCCAAGTTCTCTTTTTTCCTTTGTGTACAAGCTATCCTTCAGCACTATAAATTTTTGCAGATTTTCGTAGGCAATGGCCATATCCCCATTTCTTGCATGTCTTTCCGCCAAACGTTCATGGACATCCATGTATAGAATATCTAGCTTCATTCTTTGGGCTACTTTGGCACTATTTTCCAGATACGAAATAGATTTTTCATAATTGCCAAGTTTATCGTACATATCAGCTACTGCCATACTCGAATAACCAATCTGTACAGAATCGTCGACAATCGTGGAGAACTTAAGTGATTTCTGATAATCACCCAGTGCTTTTTGAAATTCTTCTTTTTTACGATAGATTTCAGCTCTGGAAAAATGTCCATACGATACTCTTTTTTTGATTCCTAAGCGATTGTACATTTCAATGGCCCTGTTAATGTAAAGCATTGCGGAATCGAGCATGCCTTTATGTCTGTACGCAACAGAAAGATTGTATGTTGCGAACGCCTTTCCACTAGGATTCCCGAGAATGGTGCTTACGCTATCACATTTTATAAAATATGCTATGGCGCTATCATAATTTTCAAGGCTCCGCTGAATATATCCTATGTTGCCAATAGCGATTCTATAACCCTCCAAATCTTTAGATTCCAAATACCTTTCCGATGCCAACGTAAAATATTCCATGGCCGCGGTATACTCGCCTCTCTGGGAAAAAATACCCCCTAATCCAATATATGAATTTGCCACACGGGCACTGTCGCCCATAGTCCTGGCAAGTTCAACGTTCATTTTCTGAAATTCTGTAGCTTTCTCAAAATCGCCTTTTTGCCAATAGCAATATCCTATAACCACTAAAGCATCTGATTCTTGCTCGGGAAAGTTATTGATTCTAGCGGTCTCAAGGCTTTCGTTGAGAACCTTTATGGCAGCATCTTCCCGAGATTGAAGTCTAAGCAAAGACCCATATAAATTGTAGCTTATTGTTAGAAGTCTTTTGTATTTGTGATTTTTGGATAGGGTGATTGCCTGCAATATGGTCTCTTCGGCAACTGACATCGAATCTTTTTGATATTCCGCAAAAAGGTTGTGTAATGTCTTTATTCTAATCGAATCTATGGTTGTTGTTCTTAATTCGTTATGAAGACTATCGATTTTGGATTGTGTGAAGCCAAATAGTGAAATAAACAGGAAAAATGTGAATAGCAGTCTGGCCATACCTAAAATTAAGAATAATATTAATGCAAAATAATCTCCTAATGGAGAGTCAGATTGATATCATAAAAATTTTATAGGAGTTTCTTGAATATTGTTCATTGCAAAAGCTTTCCAGAAAGCAGCAACGGTAATAAAGCGTACCTATACCGCTCCGTTCTTAGCACATAACTGTATGGAACCCATGAACTTCTGCGCTAATGTAAAAAAGAATAGTGATAAGCTTGCAAGACCCCAGCAAAAAGCAGAACTAACAGAACATACGCTTTCCGACCGCCTTGGTAAACCTTTAAAAAATACCATTGAAAAGACACGACTTGGGAATGGCTATGGTCTTCCTTCCGATTCACATTGCGCTAAAGAGGCAGCTATCATTTCACAAAAAAGGTATGCATCAATAAAATTGGTCTAAATGAGCGAAGATGATATGACCGTTGGCATATATAAACCTATGTAGCAGGCTACTTACAAAGCTGCATTAGATCAAAAAATTCATCTTATGGCGATTCATGCCAACGCATTTGGCGAAGGGCGAGAGATTTGCAAAGCCACACCCCGGGCCTCTTTTGATCCTCTGAAGTTTTAACGAAAGAGGAACGAAAGTGGAGAGAAAGCAATCCCGTCCAGACGGCTATGATCTTATTGAATAATTCGGAAAAGCATGTAAATTAATTCAACATCCGATACTCATTGGGTGAATGCCCCACTTTCTGTTTAAACAATCTGCTAAAATGCTGCGGATATTTAAAGCCCAACTCATAGGCAATCTCGCTGACCGATTTATTGGGGTCAAAGACTTTTTCCTTGGCCACGTCAATGAGTTTGTTCTGTATATATTCCTGGGCGGAATAGCCCGTTTCTTTTTTAACCAGATCCCCAAAGTAGTTCGCGCTCAAATGCATATGCTCGGCAAAATGGCTTACGGAAGGTAGTCCATGTTTTTGGGGTTTTTCAGAATGGAAATATTCGTTCAGAAGGGTGTCAAAACTTTCCAAAGAGCTTTGATGTGCGGTTTCGCGGGTCAAAAACTGACGGTCGTAAAACCGCAGGCAGTAATCCAAAAACAGTTCTATATTGGCAACTATCAGATTTTTACTGTGCTTGTCCATATTCTGTTCCAGTTCAAACTGAATCTTATCGATCAAACTTAAAATAACCTTCCGCTCTTTGGTAGACAGGTGTAGTGCTTCATGTGTAGCATAAGAGAAAAAACTATACTGGTGCATTTTTCCGGCCAAATCCGTCCCCAAAAGTAAATCAGGATGAAAGAGCATCGCATAACCCTTGGGCACATAATCAGGGTCGTAATCACCCAATTCCACAGATTGGTTGGGGGCCATAAAAACAAGAGTGCCTTCATCATAATCATAGGGCTTGCCACCATATTTTAGCTTACAACCCTTTGCATCCTTCAAGAATATAGCATAGCACTTAAAATGAAAGGCGTCATAGGACTTATTTGTATATCCGGATTTATCCACATAATTAAAATCGACAATACCGACCAACGGATGTAATACCTCATAATTACGCAACTTCAAATAATCGGCAACTGCATTAATTTCTAAAATATGTTTCATATCCCTCTCCATTTAGTGTTAAAGATAAGGCACTGATTACCAGAATATCAAAAAAATTACGCTCAATCCGTAATATTGGTATGAACATCCGTAATTTGGGTATTACTATTTCTATTTTCTTAAGGTATTTTTAGTGAGAACATGAATAAAGTTTGATGAGGGAGACAACCATCCTACTAGTAATGCTATTTTTTTTGATGGTATGCCCAGAAGGGAACGCACAGGAAGAAGACCATAAATTTCTGGATGATTTCAGGGGTATGGTCAGCATTACCCACAATGGTATTTCGCTGGTGCCTTCGTTCTCATTAGGTGAACCAGCTTTGTTATTCGATTTGAAGTTCACCAAGGGAAGGTTCAGTTTTGAACCTGATATGCGTTTTGCCTTGGAAGGCAAACCCTGGTCTTTTTTGTTCTGGTTTCGCTACAAAGCTGTGCAGAAAGAGCGATTTTCATTGGACTTTGGCGCACATCCAGGCCTGAATTTTAGAACGGTCAGTGTTATTAGAAATGGAGAGAGTGAAGAATTACTTGAAGCCCGCCGCTATCTTGCCGCAGAAATAGTTCCTACCTACAAAATATCTGAGAAAGTGAGTATTGGCATGTACTACCTGCGTGGGCAGGGTTTTGATGAAGGGGTAAAAACAACCAATTTTTTGGTATTGAATTCATCGTTCACTAATCTATATATTACGGAAAAGTTCTATTTTGATATATCACCCCAGGTCTACTATTTGACTACAGATGATGATAGGGGATACTACGTGGTAGGCTTTATCACATTTGCCAAAAAAGATTTCCCAATTTCGATATCTTCAATATTGAATAAAGCTATCGACACCGAAATAGAGCCCGAAGATGACTTTACATGGAACGTTTCATTGAATTACTGTTTTGGAAAAAGCAAAAAATAAATCAATAAAAGAGAAAAATATGAATGAGTTCATTAACAAGAAACTGTACCAAGAATGACTAAAAGAACAAAATCTATGACCAGACAAATTTATTCAGTTTTGGGTCTTGCCTTTCTATCCGTATACATAAGCCACGGTCAAAAAAAACCAATGATGATTCAAGATCAGGGAAGTTTTACGGTAGGAGGAACAGTAAAGACCAGCCCCGGAACTTTTGACCCTATCGCCCAAGGAGCTTTTAATCCAACCGATCAAAGTACCGAGGGGCAGACGCTCCATGGTGATCATGCTACGGTTTTCTTTCAAATACCTGTTGAAGCAAGAAAATTACCGTTGGTATTCTGGCATGGGTACGGACAATCGATGCGTACGTGGCAGACCACACCGGATGGCCGCGAGGGCTTTCAGAGCATTTTTCTGCGTCGGGATTTTCCGGTCTATCTTTTAGACCAGCCGAGAAGAGGCCTGTCGGGAAGAAGTACCAAACCCACTACTATTTCAGCCGGTACAGATGACCAGCTTTGGTTCGGTATATTTAGGGTAGGCGTGGGAACGGAATATTATCCTGATGTTCAATTTTCAAAAGACCCGGAAGCTTTGAACCAATATTTTAGACAAATAACCCCCGATACCGGACCCCTTGATATTATGGTCAATATCGATGCAGTATCCGCACTCTTCGATAAAATTGGGAAAGGAGTTTTGGTAACCCATTCCCATAGCGGTGGCCAGGGTTGGATGACTGCTTTAAAGAACGATAAAATCAAAGGGATTGTAGCTTTTGAACCTGGCAGTAATTTTGTGTTTCCCGAGGGCGAAGTACCCGAAACCATCCCGTATGTCGGTGGTGCTCTCAGTGCAAGAGGTGTTCCTTTGGCTGAATTTAAGCGGTTGACCGAAATCCCCATTATTATCTATTATGGGGACTATATTCCAGATGAACCTGTGGAAAATCCCGCACAAGAACAATGGCGGGCGGCATTGGCTATGGCAAGATTATGGACGGCTACCGTAAATAAAAATGGCGGGGATGTGACCTTGGTTCAACTTACCGACAAAGGATTAAAGGGAAATACGCATTTCCCCATGTCAGATTTGAACAATGAAAAAATAGCCGATTTGATGTACGACTGGCTAGAAAATAAAAAATTAAACTAAAACTATATACAATGAAAAATCTAATTACAACAGTACTATGTATGGTTCCCCTATTTATTTTCGCCCAGAATGAGGGGTATAACATCTCCTCGTTTCACGATGAAGGAATGAAGGCACCAAATACACATTACATCGGTGAGGCTTGGTTAAATGGGGTTCTAGAGGTTGAAGGTGATTTAAACTTTCACATCACCAAAGCCAACTTTAAGGCAAATTCTACGCTCGACTGGCACAAACACGCCTCTACCCAAGTCTTGATTTATGTTGATGGCGCAGGCTACTATCAGGAAAAAGGAAAAGACGCTATACTACTTAAAGCTGGGGATGTCCTCAAATGTGAAAAAGATATTGAGCATTGGCATTCTTCCTCTAAAGAAAGTGATGTTACTTATTTAGCCATATATGGTGGAGAAACACCTACCACTTGGACCGAGGTGCTTACTCAAGAATATTATGATGATGTCGCTAAAAAACTCAGCAAATAACCTAAAATGCAATTTCTATGTATCAAATAAAGTTGTTTTTGGCCGCTGTTCTTCTTTGCATCTGTAGTTTAAGAGCGCAAGAAAAGAAACCAAAAACTTATACGGATGTTATACAGACAGCCGATGGGAAAGTTCGTGGATTGCTGGGTGGTGATGTCTCTGTTTTCAAAGGCATTCCATATGCTTCTCCACCCTTAGAAAAGTTTCGTTTGCGTGCTTCACATTTTGGTAAGATGTTCGATGCAGTTGAGATAAGAATCAAGGTATCAGTTTTTACAAAAACACTTGAAATAGAAAATGTTTAAAATTTTAAGCGAAAAAAATGAACAAAAAGGACATGATTTCAAAACAAAAAAAAGAGACAAACAAGGAAGTAAAAAGAAGGGATTTCATCTCAAAATCTGCTCTTTTAGGAGCCGGAATGGCAGTAGCACCTTTGGCGTTTGCTAATGATAAAAAAACGTCAATTGAAAACCTATTAAAGAGTCCTTCCATAAATG
>JAHEHU010000182.1 GCA_024639765.1 Eudoraea sp. | reverse complement strand
ATTGCAGTGATACGGGTGTCAGGAATAAAAGCGATACCTATTTGCACTTCTATTTTTAAAGCAGTCAGTGGTAAAGATCTGTCCGCTGTTAAAAGTCATACCGTACATCTTGGGTATATAAAAGATGGGAATAGAACACTAGATAAGGTATTGGCTACTGTTTTTAAAGGTCCTAATTCCTACACAGGTGAAGACGTTGTGGAGATCTCATGCCACGGCTCCATGTATATTCAGCAAGAGATATTGCAAATCTTGTTGCGTTCAGGATGCAGAATGGCCAGTGCCGGTGAATTCACCATGCGCGCTTTCCTTAACGGAAAAATGGATCTGAGTCAGGCTGAAGCGGTGGCCGATCTCATATCCTCAGAAAACGCCGCATCTCACCAATTGGCCATACAACAAATGCGTGGTGGTTTTAGTAATGAGATCGCGAGCCTGAGGGAGGAACTACTGAATTTTGCCTCACTTATTGAGTTGGAGCTCGACTTTGCCGAGGAGGATGTGGAGTTTGCAGATAAGGAACAATTCAGGACCTTATTGGAGAGGATACAGCAGGTACTTAAACATTTGATCGATTCATTTGCCTTAGGGAATGTTATCAAAAACGGCATTCCTATCGCCATTGTAGGCGAACCCAATGTAGGTAAGTCTACTCTTTTGAATGCTTTGTTGAATGAAGAGCGAGCAATTGTGAGTCATATTGCCGGTACTACCAGGGATACAATTGAAGATGAGATCGCGATTGAGGGCATCGGATTTAGATTCATAGATACGGCTGGTATCAGGGACACTCAGGATGAAGTTGAAACTATCGGGATACAAAAAACCTTTGAGAAAATAGAGAAAGCCAGGGTTGTCGTTTACCTGGCAGATGCTACCGCCCTGGTCAACAATGAGAAGCGTAATCTGGATCTGGAGAAAAACGTAAAAGAGCTAAAACAAAAACACAAGGATAAAACGGTGCTCCTATTGATCAACAAGTCGGACACCTTGGATCCCGCCGCCTCGGCAAGCTTAAAAAAACACCACTCCTCTGCCCTCTTCCTATCTGCAAAAACTAAAGAAGGTGTGGAAACTTTCAAATCTCAACTACTTTCGCTCGTTAACACCGGGGCACTTCGTAAGGATGAGACCATCGTCACCAACAGCAGGCATTACGATGCCCTATTAAAGGCATTAGAAGAGATCCTAAAGGTACAACAGGGCCTCGATGAAGGCCGATCGGGTGACCTATTGGCTATAGATATCCGTCAGGCCCTCTATCATTTTGGAGAGATCACTGGCGCAATCACCTCCGATGACCTGCTGGGCAACATCTTTGCGAATTTTTGTATCGGAAAGTAAGAACCCTTCATTTAACAAAGTTCCCTTTACTACTTCATTGTAACAATGATTACATAAGCAGATAATATGATATATATCATAAAATTCACGGTGCATTGGCAGTACTTTCACGCTTACATTAGTATCCTTCAGAGGAATAAACAATTCATACATGGAAGCAACAACTGCTAAAAAGACACGGGTTTACAGATTTGGTGATAAAAAAGCTGACGGAAATAGTACCATGAAAAATTTATTGGGAGGCAAAGGAGCCAATCTCGCTGAAATGAGCAGGATAGGGATCCCTGTACCCCCAGGATTAACTATAACCACCGAAGTGTGTACAGAATACAACGAACTGGGTAAAAAAAAGGTGATCCCCCTGATAAAAACAGAGGTCGAGAAAGCGATAGAAGAGATCGAAAAGACCATGAATGCAAAATTTGGGGATAATAAGAACCCATTATTGCTTTCTGTTCGGTCCGGTGCCAGGGTTTCCATGCCGGGGATGATGGATACGGTCCTCAATCTGGGGTTAAATGATGAGGCCATGGAAGGGATCATTAACAAAACTAAGAATGAACGTTTTGCCTGGGATTCATACAGGAGATTTATCCAAATGTACGGTGGTGTGGTCATGGGGATGAAACCGGAAACCAAGGAAGACGAGGATCCTTTTGAAGAGATCATTGATCATCTGAAGGATAAAAGACATATCTACCTCGATACGGATTTTACGGTGCAGGATCTGCAGGATCTGGTGTATGATTTTAAGGATGTAGTAAAAAAGAAAACGGGTCGGGATTTCCCTACGGATCCGTGGGAACAACTCTGGGGAGCGATCATGGCTGTTTTTGACAGCTGGAATGGCGACCGTGCAAAGTATTACCGAAAAATGCACGCATATCCAGCTAACTGGGGGACTGCAGTAAACGTACAGGCCATGGTCTATGGAAATATGGGCAATGATTCCGGAACCGGAGTGTGTTTTACCCGTGATGCCGGGACAGGGGAAAATATGTTTAATGGAGAATATTTGATTAACGCTCAGGGAGAAGATGTAGTAGCCGGAGTGCGCACCCCTCAGCAGATCACAAAAGTTGGGTCAGAACGTTGGGCAATGCTTGCACAGGTGAAGGAAGAAGAACGCAAGACCGCATATCCTTCGCTGGAAGAATTAATGCCTGATATCTATAAAGAGTTAGATGGCTATCAAAAAACGCTGGAGAACCATTATCGTGATATGCAGGATATGGAATTTACCATTCAACAAGGCAAGCTATGGATCCTGCAGACTCGAAATGGAAAGAGAACGGGGGCAGCCATGGTAAAGATCGCGATGGACCTCCTGGAAGAAGGGAAATTGGATGAAAAAGAGGCCCTGCTTCGTATCGAACCAAATAAACTGGACGAGTTATTACATCCTGTTTTTGATCCGGATGCTTTAGAGGATGCTGAGATCATTGCACAAGGCTTACCCGCTTCGCCGGGCGCGGCAACAGGGCAGATCGTCTTTTTTGCAGATGAGGCAAACAAATACAAATACAGTATTCTTGTACGTACAGAGACCTCTCCCGAGGATCTGGAGGGCATGCATTTAGCCAAAGGGATCCTTACAGCAAGAGGTGGAATGACCTCCCATGCGGCGGTAGTAGCTCGGGGTATGGGGAAATGTTGTATTTCCGGTGCCGGGGCCCTCAAGATCAATTACAAAAAAAGGACCCTGACTGTAGATGGAAAAGAGTTTCAGGATGGAGACTGGATCTCCCTAAACGGCTCAACAGGAAATATCATTGAAGGCAAAGTAGCCACCAGGGAACCGGAATTAAGTGGAGAATTTGGAGAGTTGATGGAGTTGTCAGACAAATATGCTACCATGAAGGTGCGCACAAATGCCGATACGCCAAAAGATGCCAGGGTAGCGAGAAGTTTTGGCGCCCAGGGAATAGGCCTTACGAGAACGGAACATATGTTCTTTGAAGTAGACAGGATAAAAGCGATGCGCGAAATGATCCTGGCCAGCACCATAAAAGGCAGAAAACATGCCCTTCGTGATCTGCTCCCTATGCAGCGAAGCGATTTTGAAGGAATTTTTGAGGCCATGCAGGGACTTCCTGTGACCATCCGACTATTGGATCCGCCGTTACATGAGTTTGTTCCTCACCAATTGGCTACGCA
>JAHEHU010000181.1 GCA_024639765.1 Eudoraea sp. | reverse complement strand
TGGCAAGTTCCAGCGCATTCAGATCAATAACCCCATTTTTATCAACATCTAAATAGGTAACTTTAGCTCCCTGCTCACGGAGATAATCGCATACATCCAAAGTTGCTTTATGTTCTGTTTTAAAAGTAACAATATGGTTCCCTTTATCTTTAAGTTTCTCATACACTCCTTTCAAAACTGAATTAATACTCTCTGTGGACCCTGAAGTGTAAATAATTTCTTTTTCGGAAATCCCCAAACAAGCTGCAATACTCCGAGTGGCGTCTTCAATGGCTTCTTTTGCCATCCAGCCATACGGATGATGTTCACTGGATGCATTCCCAAAATCATGCTGAAAATGTGGTAGCATTGCTTCGACCACCTCTTTGGCGCAAGGTGTGGTTGCATTGTAATCAAAATAGAGCTGGGAATACATTTATATACCATTTTGTGCGAAGTTAAAGGTAAGGATTTAATCAAAATAAGCCCTAGAAAGAGCATATGTCCCTTTAGGAATATCCATTTTATGTTAAAGGATTATTAATATGATTATCCATCCCTATTTTGATTTGTAAATTGAAATAAAAATGATACTTTTATTACTTACTCCTTAAATAAATATCAATAAAAATATGATTCCTTCTAATTTCATTTATCACAAAGCAACATCTGTAAAAGATGCGATTGCTTTATCTGAAACTCACGGTGAAGAAGCCAAATTCATGTCGGGCGGGCACAGCTTGCTCCCCATGATGAAACTTCGATTTGCCACGCCAGAACACATTATCGATATCAGTAAAATTGAGGGTTTATCCTATATTAAGGAAGATGGAGATCTTCTAAAAATAGGTGCTTTGACCACTCAAACGGAGATGGAACATTCTTCCCTGATAAAAGAAAACTATCCAATTTTAACGGATGCCATTAAGTTAACTGCTGATCCCTCTGTACGAAATGTAGGTACCATTGGGGGTAATATTGCCCATGGCGATGCAGCTAATGATCAACCTGCTTTAATGCTTGCTATGAGGGCTACAATTATTGCAGAGGGAGTAGATGGAAAAAAGTCAATTCCTATTGATGAATTTTTCCATGGTTTTTATATGACCGCTTTGGAACCTACAGATGTGTTGGTGGAAATACAGGTACCAAAAAGAAAAAAAGGAAGCGGAGGTGCTTATCATAAAGTAGAACGTAAAGTAGGGGATTATGCAACGGCAGGTGTTGCTGTGCATGTGGAGTTGGATAATAATGGTGTTTGCCAAGAAATTGGAATAGGACTTACCAATGTAAGCGCTGTTCCTATGCGCTTAGATAGAGGTGAAGAATTGCTTAAGGGTAAAAAAATAACAGAAGACCTCATAGATCAAGTAGGGGCAATAGCTGGTGAAGACTGTGAACCAACTTCAGATTTAAGAGGGTCAGAGGCGTATAAAAGATCTATAGTAAATACCATAACCAAACGTATGTTGCATTCAGCATTACAAAGAGCAAAAAATTAAAAATAGTACTATGAAACACGAAATAACTTTAAAAATAAATGGAGAAAGTGTTACTGCAGAAGTAGACTCAAGGTTGCTTTTGGTGCATTTTATTCGGGAAAACCTGGATCTTACGGGTACACATATTGGTTGTGATACCTCTAATTGTGGGGCATGTACTATTTTATTGGACGGTAAGTCTGTAAAATCATGCACCTATCTGGCCGTTCGGGCAGATGGTTCTGAAATTACCACTATTGAAGGTATAACCGCAGAAGGTACAAATCACCCGTTACAACAAGCCTTTCACGATCAACACGGTTTGCATTGTGGATTTTGCACTCCTGGTATGATCATGCGGTCAATTGATTTATTAAAGAATAATCCCAACCCAACAGAAGAGGAAATTCGTTGGGGTATTTCTGGCAATCTGTGCCGATGTACTGGGTATAACAATATTGTAAAGTCGGTGCAGCAAGCTGCGGAAGAACTTCAAAAAGAATCAGTCTAACCTCATAATAAAAAGAAACGATTATGTTTAAATGTAAAACATCAGCAGAGGTAGGCGGAATGGGTCACTCTGTTAAAAGAAAGGAAGATGCCAGATTTTTACATGGCAAAGGAAATTATGTAGACGACGTTAAGTTGCCGGGAATGCTTACAATGGTAATGGTGAGAAGTCCGTATGCCTATGCCAAAATCAAGAGCATAAACAAAGAGAAGGCATTGGCCATTCCCGGAGTCCTAGCGGTTATCACCGGTTATGATTTGGCTGAATACAATTTGCATTGGATGCCCACTTTGTTATCCGATACTCAAATGGTATTACCAACTGATACGGTAATGCATCAATCCCAGGAAGTATGTGCGGTTATTGCTACCGATAGATATATTGCTGTTGATGGTGCTGAAGCAGTTGAAGTAGATTATGAGCCTATGCAGGCCATTGTAGATCCCTTTAAGGCTTTGGATAAAGACGCACCTTTATTGCGCCCTGACAAGGAAGGTCAGAAGGATAATCACATTTATCACTGGGAGCGTGGTGATAGGGCCAAAACAGATGATGTTATCTCAAAAGCGGATATCGTAGTAAAAGAGCGCATCTATCTTCCAAGAATACACGTGGCTTCTATCGAAACATGTGGTTGTGTAGCTTCCTATGATAAGGATACAGAGAAAATGTTGGTATATATGACTTCACAGGCACCGCATGCAATTCGAACCATATTGGCTCTAGTAGCCGGGCATGTTGGACTTTCGGAAGAAAAAATACGAGTAATTTCCCCAGATATTGGAGGTGGTTTTGGAGGGAAAGTTCCCGTATATCCAGGTTATGTTGTTGCTATTGCAGCTTCTTTCTTAATTGGTAAACCAGTAAAATGGATTGAAGACCGTTCAGAAAACTTAGTAAATGGTTTTGCACGGGATTACCACATGGATTGTGAGTTGGCCGCTACCAAAGAAGGAAAAATCCAGGCATTTAAGGTAAAGACATTAGCGGACCATGGATATACAGACTCTTCTGCAAACCCATCTAAATATCCTACTGGAATGTTCTCCATATGTACGGGCTCCTATGATTATGCAGATGCGTTTGCAGAGTTGGATGCCGTATATACGAATAAAGCTCCGGGCGGTGTTGCGTATCGGTGTTCTTTCCGTGTGACGGAAGCAGTACATGCCATCGAACGCATGGTTGATAAACTGGCTGCCGAGATTAATAAAGACCCTGCTTTGCTTAGAATGGAAAACTTTATCAAAAAAGATCAATTTCCATATGCGTCTCCCCTTGGGTGGAGTTATGATAGTGGGGATTACGAGTTGACCCTTCAAAAAGCTTTAGATATGGTAGGCTATGATGAGCTTAAAAAAGAACAGGCAGAAAAGCGAAAACAGGGGAAATTGATGGGAATTGGTATATGCACATTTACGGAAGTGGTTGGTGCAGGACCATCCAAAGATTTTGATATCTTAGGTATTGCCATGTTTGATAGTGCTGAGATTCGGGTACATCCTACAGGAAAAGTATTGGCACGTTTTGGAACCAAATCGC
>JAHEHU010000085.1 GCA_024639765.1 Eudoraea sp. | reverse complement strand
TGTGGAGTCGTTTTATTCCTGCTATCCAAAAGGCAAAGGACCTGGTGGAAGAGGGTGAAATAGGAGCTGTGGGGTACCTACATGCAGATTTTGCGTTTTATGGGCTAGACCGGGATAGAGATGGTCGTTTGCTTAATCCTGCCCTGGCAGGAGGATCACTGCTTGATATTGGTATTTATCCGGTCTTCCTTGCCTATTTAATGTTAGGTCTTCCAGATTCTATTGAAACTTCAGCAAAATATATCGAAACTGGCGCAGAGATTCAGATAGCTATTCAGTTTACCTATCCGTCGGCACATGCATTGTTGTTTAGTGGTCTGAGTTCTAACAGTTCAATGGAGGCTAGCATTGCAGGAAGTGACGGCACCATTGTTATTCACTCCAGGTGGCATGAGTCTCAAGAGATCTCTATTAACAAGGGGAATAAAACAGAGAACATAAGTCTCCCCACTGTTGGGAAAGGATATACCTATGAAATTGAAGAAGTTCACCGGTGTCTTTTTGAAAAAAAGATTGAAAGCCCTATATGGTCTCATTCAAACAGTTTAGAATTGATAGGGCTTTTAGATAGGATTCGTACCAAGGCCGGCATTACCTTTCCCTTTGAGTGATAAAATTGGATTTATAGGGATAATTTTCGACTGTTTTTACGATATTTGAGAATAACTAAATGAAATTTTATGGCGATGGATAAAAATACCGTCTTAGCTTGGGCCACCTTCATTATGATTATTGTTGGTTTAGCTTTGATCGCACTAGGTGCTTTTAGATATGATGAGATAGCCGGTTACGGATTTGCCTCGGTTGGGATCGGCTTCTTTGCCATTGCCTGGGTGTTCAATGCCCTGAAAGGTCGGGTATAATTCTTCAACGTAGACTTTTAGCAATCAATTACACAAACCTAATTTAACTGATGTCAGACGATAAAAAGGTTATTTTCTCCATGTCTGGAGTAACGAAGACCTATAAGAATGCCAATACACCTGTATTAAAAAATATTTACCTCAGTTTTTTCTACGGGGCCAAGATCGGGATCCTTGGACTTAATGGTTCCGGAAAGTCTACTTTGCTGCGGATCATAGCAGGAACAGATAAGAATTTTCAGGGTGATGTTGTTTTTTCTCCCGGATATAAGGTAGGATATCTGGAGCAGGAACCGGAGTTGGATGACTCTAAAACGGTGCTGGATATTGTAAAAGAAGGTGTGGCCGAAACAGTGGCTATTCTTGATGAATACAATAAGATCAACGATATGTTTGCCCTTCCGGAAGTGTATGAGGATGCTGATAAGATGCAAAAACTGATGGATAAACAGGCGGCGTTGCAAGATCAGATAGATGCAGCCAATGCCTGGGAGCTCGATACCAAGCTAGAGATCGCTATGGATGCCCTAAGAACTCCTGAACCCGATAAGAAAATAAGTGTCCTGTCCGGAGGGGAACGAAGGAGGGTGGCGCTGTGCCGACTTCTTCTACAGGAACCCGAAATACTATTGTTAGATGAACCTACTAACCATTTGGATGCCGAATCTGTGCATTGGTTAGAGCATCATCTGGCATCCTATAAAGGAACTGTGATCGCAGTAACCCATGACCGGTATTTCCTGGATAATGTTGCCGGATGGATTCTGGAATTAGATAGGGGGGAGGGTATTCCATGGAAAGGAAATTACAGCAGCTGGCTCGATCAAAAATCAAAACGCCTGGCCCAGGAAAGCAAACAAGCCTCCAAGCGGCAAAAAACACTTGAGCGGGAGCTGGAGTGGGTTCGTCAGGGGGCAAAAGGACGTCAAACCAAGCAAAAGGCCCGTTTGAATAACTATGACAAATTGTTGAGTCAGGATCAAAAAAAGTTAGATGAAAAACTGGAGATCTATATTCCTAATGGACCCCGTTTGGGTACCAATGTTATTGAAGCTACAGGAGTAAGCAAAGGTTTTGATGATAAATTGCTTTATGATGATCTCAACTTTAATCTGCCACAGGCCGGTATTGTTGGGATAATTGGTCCAAACGGTGCAGGAAAGACCACCATCTTTAAGATGATCATGGGGGAATTATCCCCTGATAAAGGGGAGTTTAAGGTAGGAGAGACCGCCAAATTGGCCTATGTAGATCAGAGTCATTCCAATATTGATTCCAATAAATCCATCTGGGAGAATTTTAGTGATGGGCAAGAACTGGTTATGATGGGTGGGCGGCAAGTAAATTCGAGGGCCTATCTGAGCAGGTTTAATTTTTCTGGGAGTGAACAGAATAAAAAGGTGAGTATGCTCTCCGGTGGAGAGCGGAACAGGCTCCATTTGGCCATGACCTTAAAAGAAGAAGGAAATGTACTGTTACTGGATGAGCCTACCAATGACCTGGATGTGAATACTTTAAGAGCTTTGGAAGAAGGCCTGGAGAATTTTGCCGGCTGTGCCGTTATCATATCACATGATCGCTGGTTCCTGGACCGGGTGTGCACTCACATCCTTGCTTTCGAAGGAGATTCTGAAGTGTATTTCTTTGAAGGTTCGTTCTCAGAATATGAGGAAAATAAAAAGAAGCGCCTGGGTGCGGATCTTACACCAAAACGATTGAAATACAAAAAACTTATCAGATAACTCGTTACTCTTAAAATGGGTCGTGAGGGTACCAGTCTAGCTGTACCACTTCAATATTGGGATCCGATGCCTTGATCAGTTCAGCAAACTTTGCCACATCACTTACCTCTGGCCTGCCTCTGAAATGATACGGATATACCTGTGCCGGTTTAAATTCCAGTACTGCATCCACAGCACTTTCCACGGTCATGGTATAGGGAAGATTCATACAAATAAAGGCTTTGTCAATATTCTTCAACGCCCTCATTTCAGGAATATCTTCAGTATCGCCGGAAAAGTAAACTCTTTCTGTACCCAACGTTAGAACATAGCCATTGCCGCGGCCTTTGACATGGAAATTCTTAGCTTCATCCCTGAGGTTATACATAGGTACCGCCTCTACCTTTATGCCAAACCGCTCTTTAGTATCACCATTATTAAGAACATCTGTCTGAGTGGCGTATTCCTCCGGTAATTGGTCAGCAACCGCCTTAGGGGCCATGATCTTTGCATCAGGGGAATAAAGTCCCTTCAGTGTTTCATTATTTAAGTGGTCACCATGAATATCTGTGATGAGAATAAGGTTAGGTTTTGGATACGCCGCATAGGCACTGTCACCTCCCACGGGATCAATAAAAATAGTTACTTCTCCCCATTGCAATACGGCAGAAGCGTGTTCTACAGGGAATATTTCAAGTTCTGTAAAAAGGTCGCTGGAGGCCACATTTGTAGTGCCTTCTGCCATAACATCCGTCTTTTTATTCTCTTTACAACTAAGGAATAGGAATGCACTGAGGAGTACCCCCAAAATCAATGTTCTCATAACAAATCAGTATAGTGTTTATAAATCTGTTTTAAAGATAAGAATGTGGGGAGAAACATCTTAAAGTGTTAACGCCATTTTAATATTACTACGTTCATAAGGGGGTGGCACTTCCATTGAAATTTCTTTAAAACCAAACTTTTTGTATAAATGAATGGCTGGTTGCAGAACGGTATTGGAATAGAGTATTATGGAGGTTTTCTGTTTCTTTCTGCAATAATCAATGGTAAATTCTAATAATTGGTGACCAATTTTTTGTCCCTGATACTCCTGAATCACGGCCATTTTACCCAATTCAACACTATGAGCATCCATAGGAAGCAGGGCCAAACATCCCACTATGGTCTCCTTGATTTGTGCAAAAAAAATAACGCCTCCTTTATCAATGATCTCTTTCTGGCAATTATCTAATAACGCGGTGTCTTTGGGTTCTATATAGAAGTATTCAGTTAACCATGCCTTGTTCAATTCCGCGAATACGGGGGCTAATTGCGGCTGGAAAGGGATTATGCGGACAGACATGCTTTACCTTATAAGAGATCTTTGTTACAGAATAAATTTGAACATCTCTAAAAGGAAATTACAATTATTTTTTAACACAGAAATCTAAAAACACGGTTTGTCCGTATATAGCATGTAACCACTTTACAAAAAGTAAAAAAAGAGTATAAACTTTTGCACTATGACTGAAACAAAAAACAATAACGGATTAAAAGTAATTGCCGGTTTATTAGGTGTAGTATTATTGGGTACTATTATCTATACCGTTAGTCTTTATCAAGACAAGAAAAAAGTACAAACTGAACTTACTCAGGAAAAAGACCTGGTTGTTGAAGACCTTAGAAATTTACAGTCTGAGTATGACAAAGCAATTCTTGAGAGTAATGCTACTAATGAGGAATTGGTAGAAGCAAGAGACAGGATCGCCAAGTATATCGATTCTGTACAAACCATGAAAACAGATCTTTCTTCTTTAAGAAGATACAGAAATCAGGTGGCTGTCCTAAGAAAAGAAAGAGAAGTATTAATTCAGCAGGTAGATTCTTTAACAAGATCTAACTCTCTTTTAGCCATGCAAAGAGACAGTACATTTGTTGAGTTGGAAAAGCAAGCTGTTTTCAACGATTCATTGGTTGTTCAAAACACTCAATTGGCAGAAGCTGTTGAAAGAGGATCAGCTCTTAACCTTTCAACGTTTAATGTAGATGCTGTTAGAGAAAGATCTAGTGGAAGAATGGTCTCTACACAGAGAGCCGGAAGAACAGACAAATTAAAAGTATGTTTTACTATTGCTGATAATGTGATCGCTCAGGCCGGTGACAGACAATTCCTAATTGAGGTATTAGATCCTCAGGGGAATGTTCTTGGTGGCGGAAGCACTAAAACAAATGATGAAGGTGCCTCAGTAACATACAGCAAAGGAACAGATTTCTATTATGAAAATCAGGACCTTGATGTTTGTGACTTTATCAATAAACCAGCAGGAGACTTCCAGTCAGGAAACTATATGGTGAACGTTTATGACGATAACTTAAAACTTCTTGGGACCTCTAAGTTCACTTTGAAATAAGATCGATCTGATATAAATACGAAGGGCCTTCATTTGAAGGCCCTTTTTTTTTGTCATCCTTATTTTTTTAAGGACCCAACCATTTCTTCAGGCTTTACCCACGTATCGTAATCATCTGCCGTTACATATCCAAGATTAACAGCCTCTTCACGTAAGGTAGTACCATTTTTATGTGCTGTATTCGCTATCTCTGCCGCTTTGTAGTAGCCTATTTTTGTGTTAAGAGCCGTGACCAGCATAAGAGAATTATTGAGTAATTGTTTAATGACCTTATGATTGGGTTCTATCCCTGCTGCACAATGAATGTCAAAGCTAACACAAGCCTCTCCGATCAACTCTGCAGATTGTAGCAGGTTAGCTGCCATAACCGGTTTGAAAACATTGAGTTCATAATGGCCTTGCGCGCCACCTACGCTAATGGCAACATCATTGCCCAGTACCTGAGCACACACCATAGTAAGCGCCTCACATTGAGTAGGATTTACTTTTCCGGGCATAATGGAACTTCCTGGTTCGTTTGCCGGAATTATTATTTCTCCTATACCTGAGCGTGGACCAGAGGCCATCATTCGGATATCATTCGCAATTTTGTTAAGGGATACGGCTAATTGCTTCAGGGCACCATGGGTTTCTACAAGGGCATCGTGTGCTGCCAGGGCTTCAAATTTGTTGGCTGCTGTTTTAAAGGGCAAACCTGTAAACTGAGCAATATACTTGGCTACCAAAACATCATAACCTTCCGGAGTGTTCAATCCGGTGCCTACTGCGGTGCCACCCAAAGCCAATTCGCTTAGATGCGCCAACGTATTTTGAAGCGCACGCAACCCATGATCTAACTGAGAAACATACCCTGAAAACTCCTGACCTAAGGTTAGTGGAGTAGCGTCCATAAGGTGTGTTCTTCCAATTTTAACGATATCCTTGAACTCGGTCACCTTTTTTTGTAGTGTATTTCTAAGTTGGGTAACCCCCGGAATAGTGACTGTCGCTATTTTCGTATAGGCCGCAATATGCATTCCCGTTGGAAAGGTATCGTTAGAGGATTGAGATTTATTGACATCATCATTAGGTTGTATTGTTTTGTCACCAACTCCTATTTTTTTGCCGGCTAATTCATGGGCCCTGTTGGCAATCACCTCATTTACATTCATATTACTTTGTGTTCCAGACCCGGTTTGCCAGATGACCAAAGGAAATTGATCATCTAGTTTCCCTGACAGGATCTCATCACATACCTGTGCGATCAGATCTCTTTTCTCTACTGCAAGGACTCCTAATTCATGATTGGCATAGGCTGCAGCTTTTTTTAAATGTGCAAAACCGTAGATGATATCCAACGGCATAGAAGCCGGAGGACCTATTTTAAAATTGTTCCGCGAACGCTCTGTTTGTGCACCCCAGTATTTGTCTGCGGGCACCTTTACTTCACCCATTGTATCTTTTTCAATCCTGAATTCCATATGTCTTTAATTTTGGTCTTATCAAAGGTAAGGTTTGGGGAATTAATTTCTTTTTGTGGATAGGATAAAATTTCTAGGCTAAGATTTGCAAATTTTGTTATTTTCCAAGTATCTTTGCTCAGCAAAGCACGAAATATGTTCGAATTTGATCAATACTTAGGATTTCTGGCATTCTTAACCATCGTAACTATTGGATTCTGGTTAATGATGTTCCTTATACTTTTTGTGGTGCCATATTGGCTGGGAGGAAATCTGATGGAAATATTTAAAGAAAAACGCGAAGCAAGAAGAGCTAAACGCAACCCATAAAAAAAGAAGCCATTTGGCTTCTTTTTTGTTTTAAGTGTATTCCATTTTTAAGTTCCTTCAAACTCATATTCTTCCTGATCACCCCGTCCATTCCTGTTTCTTTGATTTTGTTGTTCGTTGAACCTGTAAAGGAAAGAGAAGGTGATCTGCCGTTCTCTCCATTGAAATTCACTGTAGGTTGCCACTGTATTGGTAATGGTCTCCGTTCTTCGTTTTCTGGAGTTGAACAGGTCACTTACATTTAATGATAAGGTAGCCTTGTCTTTTATGATATCTTTACTAAAAGCCAGGTTTGTACTCAAAATTCCTTTGTTCGTATTTTGGGCATCTTTGTTGGGTCCCCTGTAAAAAAGATTCGTTTGAAAATCTATACTTCCCGGTAATGGAATTTTAGCACTGACCCTTGTAAACCAGGTAAAGTTGTCTGCATCAAAGTTTTGAGTAATAACTTCGTCCAGAAAGTTAGTATACGTATAATCTCCCCGAAGCTGTTGCTCAAATAAATTGAGGTTCCAGGTAATTCTCCAATCGCGTTTAGGTGTATATGTAGTGGTAAACTCAACCCCAAAGCGTCTATCCGTAGCAAGGTTTATAGGTGTTCTGGCCTGTACCGGTACCAATACCGGATTTGCAGGGTCATCAGGATTTTCGATCTGAACAAAGTCGCCTGTTTCCTGTGTAATAAACTGGAACACCCCGGTAGACCTGTTAAAATAGCCCGATGTGGTAAATGTAATTTTGTCCCATCGCTTTAAGTACCCTAGGTCGAATGCATTTGTGTACGTAGGGTCAAGATCCGGATTCCCCTGAAATAGGTTGGTATTACTAGATCTCGACGGGAAAGGATTGATGAAACGGGAGCGTGGTCTTCTCAGTCTACGGCTATAGCTTAATGTAAGTTGTTCAGTTTCTGAAAATTCATAACCAAGAAAAAGGGAAGGGAACCAATTAGTGTATTTTTTATTGGTAACCTCTTCTGTATCTACCAATTCAATCCCTATATCTGATGCTTCCATACGGAGGCCGCTTAAAACACTAAACTTATTAATTTTAGTGCCCAACTGCATGTAGGCAGCATTTACATATTCTTTATATTTTAATTCATTACTGAAATTTGGATCTCTATCCAAAACGCCATCCTCCAGAACCCCAAAGTCGAAATCCGTTATAAAATTATTAAACGTTCCCCTGTATCCCATTTCAAATTGTGACATATTATCTTTACCGAAAGGCAAGACATAATCAAATTGAGCTAACTGGTTTATCTGGGTTTCATCATTAATTGTTTGCTCTGTAGGTAATGTGGTATTTTCCCCTATAATGATTTCATCTATGATCGAGTTTTCTATTTCGGCCCCGGAGGAGTATTGATAGTCCATGGTCAGTTCATGGCCATCTCTGTCAAAGCTCTTTTTGTAGTTTACAGAATATTGAACGTTTTCATCTATTTCATCTTCAACGGTAGATCTATTTCTTTGGATGGTAGGGTTCCTCACTTCATCGAAATTGAAAAAATCAATATCTACGGTATTCTGACCGTCCGAATTTCGTATTACCAGTGAATTGGTTATACTGCTATTGTCACTAAAGAAGTATTCGAATCCTATGTTGGTATTAAAGCTGTTATCCTGTCTTTGATATTGCCGAATCTCGTCCTGAAAACTCACCGTATTTCCGGCATCATCAAAATTCTCCTGATCAAACTCTGCATTTCCCGGGGCATCTCTATACCTGAGGGTAGTGGTTGTAAAAACATTAAATTTTTCACGTCTAAGATTAAGACTCAAAGCACCACCAAAATTGTCTGGATACCCTGCAAATACGTTAACAGATCCATTGACGCCCGCGGTCTTACTCTGTTTTAAAATAATATTCAAGATCCCAGCGGTACCTTCGGCATCATACCTTGCAGAAGGATTGGTAATAACTTCTACACGCTCAATAGACTCTGCCGGTAACTGTTGAAGCGCCTGTGGACTGAGCCCTGAAAGAGCGGAAGGCTTTCCATTGATAAGGATACGTACGCTTTCATTTCCTCTTAAGCTGATATTACCTTCAACATCTACTGTTACTGAAGGTACATTGTCTAGGACATCTGTCACTGAACCACCTCTAACCGTTAGATCCTGACCTACATTATACACCTTTTTGTCCAATCTAAGCTCAACGGTGGTTCGTTCTCCTACCACCACAACATCTGCCAACTGCTGGGCATCTATCTCAAGTTGGATGGTGCCAAGATCAACGGAACTGCTGTAGGTCTGATCTTTTAATTCAAACGTCTTGTAAGATAGGTATTCTACCCGAACGTTATATTTCCCTGGGGAAGTCTGAACAGAAAACTTACCGTCTAATCCAGAGATGCCACCGGTAACCATTTCGGGCCGGGGTACACTTTGTAAAACTAAAGTAGCATATTCCAGAGGCTGCCCTGTATCTTTATCATACACAGTACCTGATATAGTAATTGGGGCTGCACCTTGTCCTGTTGGTCTTTGAGAGAAGGACATAAAAAAGGCCATTAAAAATAATGGCACAACAATAAGTTTTTTCATTTAGGATTTATCTTTTTTCTTTTTCCTTTTTTTCGATTTTACCTTTTTTCCACCATTCTTTTGATATTCAACTAACGCATCATATTTATCCTGAGGTAAACTGGCTTTTAATTCTTCATCCTGATTTCGATTAATTTTCTCGAAAGCTTCACGCATTTTTTCAGGTGGAAGATTAAGAATTTGAACCTCTACACGTTGCTGAACGTATTTGGTTAAAATTGATTTAAGTATTGCCTGTTCAAAATCGTTTAAGGACAAAGCCTCTGTAATCTTGGGCATTTCCGCAGCAACTATTTCGTCTGCGGTCATTGGTTCAGGCTTTTTTTGGGGTTCTTGAGATTGAGGAACTATTCTTCTTCTACCCATTGCTCCATTATACTGGGCTTCCATTACAGGAGCTGTCCCCAGGAAGAGGAAAAAGAAAACAATTATGGGTAAAAGTGATTTCATATTTTCGATAAGCTCAAAAGTAATCTGAAGTGGCAGGCAGCACGGTTAAATGTTTGTTAAAAGACATGTTTACATTTAACAATTCTGAAAATATTAAGAAAAATTACGGGAATATTAGGAAAATGACTTCAGTTGTTTAGGAAATCTGAGATCTTCTCGGGAGGCCTTCCAACAACACCTTGTTGATTGTTGAGTACTATTGGTCTTTCAATAAGCTTTGGATAGGTAGATAAAGCATCAAGGACCATATCCTCAGAAAGTTCCTTTCCTTTAAACTCAGCTTTCCAAATAGCTTCCTGAGTTCTTACCAGCTCAATAGGTTTTATTCCCAACTGACGGATTATTTCCTGAATTTCGACCTTATCAGGAACTGTATCCATATAATAAACGATCTCAAAAGGTTGGCCGCTTGCTTCCACTAGAGCCAGTCCTTCCCTGGATTTTCGGCATCGGGGATTGTGATATATTCTGATCATACCTTAATTTTCATATTGTTGCCCCATCATCATGAGGTAGGCTTTTAAAAAGAGATCCAGATCGCCATCCATAACGGCATCTACGTTCCCGGTTTCTTCACCTGTACGCACATCCTTTACTAATTTATAAGGATGCATTACGTAATTCCGAATTTGAGAACCCCATTCAATTTTCATCTTTGAAGATTCAATCTCTGCTCTTGCTTCTTGTTTTTTACGCAATTCTATTTCATACAATTGCGATTTCAACATTTTCATGGCTGTGGCCCTGTTATCATGTTGCGACCTGGAATCGGAACAGGATATTTGAATGCCCGTGGGTTTGTGTACCAGCTGTACTTTGGTCTCTACCTTATTCACGTTCTGGCCTCCTGCACCGCTGGAGCGAGCCGTAGTGATCTCTATATCTGCAGGATTCACTTCTATTTCAATACTGTCATCTACCAAAGGGTAGACATAGACAGATGCAAAGGAGGTGTGGCGTTTCGCATTACTATCAAAAGGAGAAATCCGTACCAGCCTGTGTACGCCATTTTCCCCTTTTAACCATCCAAAGGCATATTCTCCGTCTATTTCGAGCGTTACGGTCTTAATACCGGCCACATCACCTTCCTGATAATTAAGCTCTTTTACCTTAAAACCGTTTTTCTCACTCCACATCAGATACATCCGCATGAGCATAGCGGCCCAATCACAGCTTTCTGTGCCACCCGCACCTGCAGTGATCTGCAGTACTGCGGTCATATCATCCCCTTCCTCAGAAAGCATGTTTTTAAATTCGAGTTTTTCAACCGCTGTCAATGCCCTCGAATACTGCGTATCAACTTCGTTAGCAGATACGTCTCCTTCTTTATAAAATTCGAGCAGTACTTCCAGATCATTTGCCAGCACCAGGGCATCATTGTAATCTCCTACCCATTTTTTTTTGGATTGAAGGTGTCGCATTTTTTCCTGGGCCTCCTGAGGGTTGTCCCAAAAATCTGGAGCAAGCGTTTTTTCTTCCTCGTTTTCTATTTCAATCAATTTGGCATCTATGTCAAAGATACCTCCTTAACGCACCAAGGCGCTCTATAAGATCTTTTTGCTGATCTGTGGTAGTCATTGTAGTATATTTTCGTTCAAAAATACCAC
>JAHEHU010000020.1:25504-34198 GCA_024639765.1 Eudoraea sp. | reverse complement strand
ACGGAACTTTCCGAGGCTGAACCAGATTGGGTAAACTGCATGATTACGGCGGTGGGCATAGATGCAGCGGTAGAGTTTCTAAAAGGAAATGTTACAGAAGCCATTGCTAAAAAAGCTATTAAAAAGATTGCCTCACGCGCTTTAGGACTTATTGGTGCGGCTATTGCGGTCTATGAATTTGGAAGTTGTATGGGATGGTATTAATTATAATGATATGAAGAATTATAGATTAACATTGCCGAGAACAGTTTTATTTGCCATATTATTTGGAGGGGGCATCTATTACTTCACTAAGAACGGGTTTGGGACTATGGCCTCACATGAAATAGTGCTGAGTATGGTATTGATGTTTGCTCTTTTAGTTTTAATTGCTCTGAAAATAATGCAGGCTTTTAAAAGTAAAGGATAGCAAGATCAATGCAGTATTTGAAAGGTAAAAGCTTTGGGTCTAGACCTAAAGCTTTTCTTATTTTAGAAAAGGTGTTATTTCCTCCTAAATGCCCTCATGAGCAAAAGAACAACCTGGCTTAGCCAACCAACCGGGTAGGGCAGTATTAGTAAACCCCACCACCAGGATAATGTTGAGGTACCTCCAAAACCTCCCAGAGTTGATAAATAAAATAAAAAGATAACACCTGAGGTGATCAGGACTGCGTTCAGCCTAAACCATTTCATGTGTCGATCATTGTTTCTTTTGGTAACAACTGTCAGTAAAATGCTTCCAAAGACTATCAGCACACTTCCTTCTAAAGGGTCTATAGTACCCACTAAGAATAGAACTATCCCTAAGATATAGGTCACTTTTTTCCAGTTAATTTTTTTCATAGGATCAAGTATTTTACCCGGGAAGGGCAAAGGCTATATAAGAGGATCCTGGTTTAGTACCCATTTTGCCACCACCACAGGCTATCACCAGATATTGTTTCCCATCTATTTCGTAAGTGGCCGGTGTGGCATAGCCACCTGCAGGAAGTTTATACTCCCATAACAGCTCACCTGTTCTCATATGAAAGGCCCTTATTTTTTCATCTTTGGTAGCAGCAATAAACAACACGCCCCCAGCCGTAATAACAGGTCCTCCATAATTTTCAAGGCCGGATACAGGTACGTCTGGGTCCTTAAGACTTTCTTCATGTCCCAGGGGTATTTTCCACACATATTCCCCGGTGTTGAGGTCAATAGCATTGAGGGTTCCCCATGGGGGTTTCATCACCGGATAGCCCCTGTCATCCTTAAATCTTCCAAAGCCAACCATGGCATATCTACTAGCTGGTTTACGCTCTACACGGTGATCTTTAGTTTCAGGATCCTTCTCCTCCGTATCGGTTAAAAAAGCTGCGATCAAAGTAGTTTCTTCTTCGGTCAAATTAGGCATGGCCGGCATGGCTCCTTTACCTTTAGAGATCATATTCTGGATCTCCGCGGCAGACATACGCATTTTAACTTGTTTTAATTCAGGGATCTCCCCCATCCCCTGAAATTCTCCGCCATGACAGCGCACACAATGGATCTGTGCCAAGGTGGCTCCGGGACTTAATGGGTTGCCGTCTTTTTCACCTACCTTGGCCATGCGGACTATCCAGGCCATTTCGTTCCCATTAACATACATGATGCCTGTTCTGGGATCCAGGGCGGCACCTCCCCATTCGCCACCACCATCTGCGCCTGGATATAAAATGACGCCTCTGGTATCTATAGGGATGAACTGACCATTAGAAGTTACCTGAGCTAATTTCTCGCGAACCGTAGGCGGACTAAAATTCTGCGCCTTATCTATAAAATCATCTACAAAAGCCGGTTGATCTGGCGCATATAGATCATCTACCCTTAACGATTGTCTGGCGAATGGCACTGGGACCAATGGTAGCACCTGGGTACTTGCCGCTATATCACCCTCTAATGGGGTGCCGGGGTATTCTTTTTCTTCCAGGGGGAATAGAGGTTCTCCTGTTAATCTGTTAAAAACATAAACATGGCCACTTTTTGTGATCTGTGCCACAGCCGGGACCATTTCACCATTATGTTTCATTTCAAAAAGATTTGGAGGCGCAGGAAGATCCCGATCCCAAAGGTCGTGCTTCACCATTTGAAAATGCCAGAGTCGCTCTCCCGTTTCAGCATCCAGAGCTATAAGAGAATTGGCAAAAAGATTGTCACCAATTCTATCCCCTCCGTACCAATCAAATGCTGCCGATCCTGTTGGCACATAGACAATGCCACGTGGCTCATCCAGGGCCATTCCTGCCCAATTATTGGCTCCTCCGGTGGTTTTATAAGCTTCTTTTGGCCATGTATCATACCCATATTCACCGGGTTGTGGAATAGTATGAAAAATCCATTCCATTTCCCCAGACAGCACATTATAGGCTCTTATGTGTCCGGGCGCAGCTCCGGGAGATTCAGAGGTTCGCCCGCCCAGTATGAGCAGGTCTCTGTAGACCACACCGGGGGTAGTGAGTACAATAGGGACCTTAGCAATATCTCTTCCCAGGCCCTGCCTTAGGTCTATACTTCCCTGTTGCCCAAAGGAATCCACCAAGGTTCCTGAGTGCAGATCTACTGCATATAGTCTGTGGCCCGAAGCATAAAAAATTCTGCTGGATTCATTGGAGTTCGATAACCAGGATGTTAAACCTCTGCTCAGGCCTAAACCTGTTTTATCCTGGTTGTCTGGTGTAAATTCCCAAAGCAACTCACCGGTGTCAGCTTTTATGGCAAAAAGTGCATTTTGTGGATTAATACCATACAAAGTGTTTCCAATGATCAATGGATTAGTTTGAATCTGACTATTTCTATTCTCTAAAAGCTGGCCACTTTTGTATTGCCATGTAGGCTCCAGAAGGTACACGTTACTGGTATCTATTTCCCGCAGCACAGAATAATGCGTGCGTTCAGGATCACCAAGGTAATGAGACCAGGTTTTGTAATCTGGATTTGATTCTATGGCTTCCAGACCTTTTGCAGACTTATTTGGAACGTTGCATCCCAGGAGCATAACAAGGATCGTACAAAAGAGAGTTGTCTCAATTCTGATAAAAAATGGGGTTCGTAGATTCATACTGTAAAGGAATACGCTTGCAGCCAAAAAGATACAAATTAGTAAAAGAATTAGGGGGTTCTGTATTTAGAAAGAACTGTGATTTACGGCACGCCAAAACAAAACCATACAACTCGTATGGTAGTCCCATTAAAAAAACCCATTTTTCGTTCTGGTCTTTTTTGGTACATTTAGGGCTGACTAATTTCTAGAGACATAAAAAGATGAAAGTAAAGACGTATTTTTTTGGCCTGTTCCTTGCCATTTGTACAGTAACACTAACAAGCAACGCACAACGAAGTAAAAAGAATACAGCGGCTATAGATATTTATCCTGAGGCCCTGTATTCTAGTTTAGAATATAGGTTGGTAGGACCTTTTAGGGGAGGCAGGTCAGCTGCAGTAACCGGGGTTCCCGGAGAACCCAATCTATTTTATTTTGGCGCCACCGGAGGTGGGGTATGGAAGACGATGGATGGAGGCCGCAGCTGGGAAAATATCTCAGATGGATTTTTTGGTGGCAGCATTGGCGCTGTGGAAGTTGCCAAAAGTGATCCCAATGTGATCTATGTTGGTGGTGGTGAAAAGACCTTGAGGGGAAATGTCTCTTCCGGATATGGCATTTGGAAAACTGTAGATGCTGGAAAGACCTGGCAATCTGTTGGGCTAAAAAATAGCAGGCATGTGCCTCGTATTCGCATTCATCCAAATGATCCAAATATTGTTTATGCAGCCGTGTTGGGAGATATCTATAAACCATCTCAGGAAAGAGGTATCTACAAGAGTATGGATGGAGGAGCTACCTGGAGAAAGACCTTATTTGTAAATGATCAGGCAGGTGCGGTTGATTTGGTATTAGACCCTACCAATCCCAGAATTATGTATGCATCTACATGGAGGGCAAAAAGAACGCCATACAGCCTTAGTAGTGGTGGTGACGGCTCGGCTTTGTGGAAAAGTACGGACAGTGGGGAATCCTGGACGGAGATCTCAAAAAATGAAGGATTCCCAAAAGATACACTTGGCATCATTGGTGTTGCGGTATCTCCAAAAAATTCCCAGCGTGTTTGGGCCATAGTTGAAAACAAAGAAAAAGGAGGCTTGTATCGTTCAGATGACGGAGGGAAGAAATGGACCGTGGTAAATGCTGAAAGAAAATTACGCCAACGTGCCTGGTACTATACCAGGGTATATGCTGACACTGAAAATGAAGATGTGGTGTATGTCCTCAATGTACGTTACCATAAATCGACCGATGGAGGAAAAAGCTTCAACACCTTTAATGCGCCTCATGGAGATCATCATGATCTTTGGATAGCCCCAGAAGATCCAAAAAGGATGATCATTGGTGATGATGGTGGAGCACAGGTTTCCTATGATGGTGGAGAGACATGGAGTACTTATTACAATCAGCCTACCGCTCAATTCTACAGAGTTACCACAGATAATGCCTTCCCGTATCGTATTTATGCTGCTCAACAGGATAATTCTACTATCAGGATAAAACATCGCAGCGAGGGAAGAAACATTGGTGATGATGACTGGGAATCTACCGCAGGTGGAGAATCGGCACATATAGCTGTAGATCCTACTAATAATGATATAGTATACGGCGGAAGTTATGGCGGGTTTCTTACAAGAGTGAACCATGATGCCAACACCGTAAGGGGTATCAATGTTTGGCCAGACAACCCAATGGGGTATGGAGCCGAAGGGATGAAATATCGTTTTCAATGGAATTTCCCTATCATTTTCAGCAAACACGATCCTAAAAAGCTGTATACTTTTTCTAACCACGTACATATGAGTACCAATGAAGGACAAAGTTGGGAACTTCTAAGTGGTGACCTTACAAGAAACGATCCGGATAAATTGGTTTCAAGTGGAGGGCCAATAACGCAGGATAATACAGGGGTAGAGTATTATTGCACCATTTTTGCAGCAAATGAAAGTCCGCTTAAAGAAGGCCTGCTGTGGGTAGGTAGCGATGATGGGCTTATCCATGTTTCCAAAGATGGAGGAGGTAACTGGGAGAATGTAACACCCACTAACATGCCAGACTGGTCCATGGTGAATAGTATAGAACCTTCGGCATTCAATGAAGGCACCTGTTATGTAGCAGCGACACGTTATAAATTAGGAGATTTTCAGCCCTATTTGTACAAAACAACAGATTATGGCAAGACATGGCAGAAGATCACCAACGGAATAGATAAGGAACATTTTACAAGGGTAGTTCGTGAAGATCCCAAAAGAAAAGGGTTGTTATACGCGGGTACAGAAACAGGTATGTATATCTCTTTTGATGATGGCCGTAACTGGAAACCATTCCAATTAAATCTGCCTATTGTACCTATCACGGACCTGGCCCTAAAGGACAATAATCTTGTTGTGGCCACTCAGGGCAGAAGCCTTTGGATCATAGACGATCTTACCGTACTGCATCAGTTAAATGAAGATAATAAGGCAGGGGAGACCATATTGTATCAGCCTAAAGATGCGTATAGGACCAAAGGCGGGGCAAGTAGAAACCCTTCAAAAACAGAAGGTCAAAATCATCCGAATGGAGTTATTACGCATTTTTATTTGAAGGACCTTTCAGAAAAGGATAGTGTTGCCCTGACCTATACATCGGTTTCAGGAGATACCCTAGCTACCTATAGCACCTACGCTAAAGAAGCAGACGAAAAGCTAAAACCAAAAAAAGGTGGTAATACCCATGTTTGGGATACCCGTGGAAAAGGAGCGCAGGATTTTAAGGGAATGATTTTGTGGTGGGCTAATCTAAATGGTGCAAAGGCCGTCCCCGGATCCTACAAGGTTCATCTCAACGTGAATGGCAATACTCAAACGCAACCATTTAACATTCTACCAGATCCAAGGGCAGAGGTAAGTGTTGCGGAGATGCAAACTCAATTCGATTTTATTTCGGATATCAACAGCACGGTAGATAAAGCGCATGCTTCCATCAAAAAGATCAGAAAGATCACGACTCAGCTCGATGCTTTTATGGCACAGTATAAAGACAACGAGGCTACTACGGAATTGGTGGAGAAAGCTAAAAAAATGAAGAACGATTTTGGGGAAGTTGAAAAAGCGTTATATCAGACACAGAACAGAAGCGGCCAGGATCCCTTGAATTTTCCGATCAGACTGACCAATAAACTGGCGCATTTGAACAGTTTGGTGTCTATCGATGATTTTCATCCAACGGATCAGGATATTGCGGTCAAGAACCAGCTTACAACTAAAATTGAAGAACAACTAAATCAATTTGATGCCTTGGTAAGCAAGGAGATCAAATCCTTTAATGAAGCCTTTAATACATTGCAGTTAAATTATCTCTTTATAGAGTAA
This sequence comes from Eudoraea sp., assembly GCA_024639765.1. Classification (GTDB taxonomy): domain Bacteria; phylum Bacteroidota; class Bacteroidia; order Flavobacteriales; family Flavobacteriaceae; genus Muriicola. Next base: position 27,805 of record JAHEHU010000020.1, on the reverse strand, counting down.
AATTAGATTCGGATTGGATATGACCCAGGCATAAAAGCAAGGGAACGCTAGGGCGTATATGTCTAATCAAAAGAATGATAAACACCTATGTAATCACAGAACACGTCATGAAAAAACAAATAATTGGTCTGCTTGCCTTTTTATTAATGGGAACCCTAATGGCTCAAACGGCAGAAGAGTATTTTAAACCACTCAAATACAGAAATATTGGACCATTCAGGGGTGGAAGGTCCGTAACGGCAACTGGAGTTATTGGTGACCATATGACCTATTATATGGGAACTACCGGAGGAGGTCTGTGGAAGACCACTGATGCCGGCAAGCAATGGGATAACATTTCAGATGGTTTTTTTGAGATGGGTTCCGTGGGTGCAGTGGCCGTCTCGGCTTCCAACCCTAATATAGTGTATTGCGGGATGGGAGAACATGCTGTGCGTGGTGTAATGACCTCGTATGGGGATGGAGTTTATAAATCTACAGACGCGGGAAAGACCTGGAAAAAAATAGGATTGGAAAAGACACAGCATATAGCACGGATCGTGATTCATCCAACGAACCCGGATATTGTCTACGTTGCGGCTCAAGGGGCATTATACGGCCCCAACAAAGAACGTGGTATCTACAAAAGTACTGATGGAGGAAGTAGTTGGAAACAGGTCTTATTTGTAAATGAGCTAACAGGTTGTAATGAGATCTCAATGGATCTGTCTACACCGGAGGTGTTATACGCCAGCATGTGGCATCATCAGCGAAAACCAAATATTGTCATCAGCGGTGGTTCCGGAAGTGGCTTGTATAAGTCTACAGATGGTGGAGAAACATGGAAACAGATCCATAATGGACTGCCCGAGGAAAAAGGTAAAATGGCCATAGCGGTGAGTCAGGCAAATTCTAATAAAGTATATGCCCTGGTGGAAAGTGATTCGAATAAAGACCAGGGAGGTTTATTTGTTTCCAATGATGCCGGGAATTCCTGGAATATGATCAGTGGTGACAACCGATTAGTACAACGTGCGTGGTATTATATTGAAGTTTTCCCGGATCCTAATAATGAGAATACGGTGTATGTAATGAGTGCTCAGGCGCTGAGGTCAATTGATGGTGGCGTTACATGGGAACAGATTACAGGCACTCATGGAGACTATCATGATCTATGGATAAATCCCGCCAATTCAAAGAATATGGTCATTGCGAACGATGGTGGGGCGGCGGTCAGTTTTGATTATGCCAAAACATGGTCTTCACAGGATATTATGCCTACAGCTCAATTTTACCGTATCAGTACAGACAATCTATTTCCATACAATGTGTATGGCGGACAACAAGATAATACGTCCGTTAGAATTGCAAGTCTGTCTTTGGCCAGATGGGGCATTACAGAGCAGGATTGGACCTATTCTGCAGGAGGAGAAAGTGCATTTCTTGCCTTCGATCCCGATAACCCACGCTATGTTTTAGGTGGAAGTTATCTGGGAACCATTGAGGTATTAGACACCCAAACAAAATCGGACACCAAGATCATGGCAGCGCCTATACAATATCTCGGCAGAGCGGCCAGGGAGATGAAATACCTCTACAACTGGAATGCACCCATTATAAAATCACAGCATGAACCCAATACCTTTTTCCATTGTGCACAGTTGGTTCTAAAAACCACTGACATGGGCACTTCCTGGGAAGAGATCTCTCCCGATCTTACCCGCAATATTGATGCAAAACAAGGCCATGGAGGAGGCCCATACACTATAGAGGCTGTTGGGGCAGAGAATTATGGCACCATATCCTATATGATAGAATCGCCACATGAAAAGGGAGTTTACTGGACAGGAAGCGATGACGGATTTGTACACATCACAAAGGATGGAGGACAAAATTGGGAAAATGTAACCCCAAAAGGACTGCAGGAATGCCTTATCAATGCGATTGAGGTATCACCACACGATGCCGGTACTGCCTATATCGCGACTACCAGATATAAATTCAATGATCATACTCCCGGGCTTTATAAAACCACTAATTATGGTAAAAGCTGGACAAACATAAGCAGTGGTATTCCTTACGGATCCTTTTCCCGTGTGATACGTGAAGATGCATCCAGAAAAGGAATGTTATATGCCGGAACTGAAAAAGGAATTTATATTTCCTGGAACGATGGCGAAGTTTGGGAACCCCTTCAATTGAACTTACCCAAAACGCCTATTACAGATCTGAAGGTACATAAAGGAGATCTGGTGGTTGCTACTTCAGGACGTTCCTTCTGGATCCTGGATGATCTTGCGGCCCTCTCTCAATTTGAACCTG